>JAHIMN010000114.1 GCA_018896395.1 Verrucomicrobiota bacterium
CGGCGTGATTGCCATGAGCGGCATCATCCGCATGGCCTTTTCCGCCGTGCCCTTGGAGCAGTTGCCGGTTTTGTTCGAAAATCTGTTCCGGGCGGTCCGGGACGTGAGTAAGGACATGGTTTAAGGTTCAGCGGTTCACCGTTCAACGGTTGCCGATTTTTCTGTCGAATTTCCTCAACCGTGAACCTTCTAACCGTGAACCGTTGAACCATGCCGAGAAACTGTATCATGGGCAATAAAAGAACCGAGTTCCCGGCCGATGCTGACATCTGGGTTTTAGCTGGTCAATCGAACATGGCGGGATCCGGCTTTGGCGAAGATTACGCAGAACCTTCAAGCCAGGTCTGGCTCTATTCCCTGCGGGATCACTGGGATATCGCAAGAGAACCTTTCTGGGCTGATCGCTATGAAGCGGTCGATGAAGCGTTCGCAATCATGCGAAGTGAAATTCCGGAACACCTTGCCGATCCTGAATATCGCCGCCGCAAAGCTGTCGGTTACCCTGAAGAAATAAGGAAGAACCGGGCTGGCGCGGGGCTTGGACTGCCATTCGGCAAGGCGATGGCGAAATTCACCGGACGTCCAGTGGGCCTTATTTTCTGCGCAAAAGGCGATACCCGCATGGAGGAATGGACTCCGGATTACAGCGGCCCCGCATGCATGGCCCTTTACAAGGCTGCGATCCGCCGCATCCGTGCAGTCAACCGCCCCATCAAAGGTGTCCTTTGGTATCAGGGCGAATCCGATACCTTTGATGGCCAAGCTCAACTTTATGTGGAGCGAATGAAAAAACTTGTTACAGCATTCCGCCGTGACCTCGGGCGTCCTGATCTGCCGTTCTTCCATGTGCAAATCGCCGCGTGCTTCATGCAGACCGAGGAGGAACTTCCTGATTGGAATCTCATCCAGGAACTGCAGCGGAATCTGGAATCCGAGCTCGCTCCTGGAGGCATGTGCGCCGCAGTGGATCTTCCGCTTGTGGACGGCATTCATCTCTCAACAAGTTCACTGCGACGCCTGGGAGGACGTTTGGCCAAACTGGTCCAACGACAGCTTTATGCTGAAAAGTGCCTTAAAATCGGTCCACGCCCTCTTGCTGCCGAACGCGATTCCAACGATCCTTGTCGCTTGCGTATCAAATATGATGGCGTGAACGGTCGCTTGCTGCCAGAAGACAGGGTGTCGGGGTTCTCGATCATTGAAACCGGCAAGGAACGAAATCTGATTTGTGCCGCGAAAGTATCCGATCGCCTGCCGGCAACGGTCGAAATCCGTTCATATTGTCCGATCCCCGGAAACAATGTCCTCTGGTATGGCAAAGGAATGACGCCATTCTGCAATCTGGTCGATTCAGCAGATATGGCCGCGCCTGTTTTCGGTCCTTGGAAAATACAGGAGTCTCCATGAACCGTTCACTGAAAATTTTCCGCTGCACCGAACTGTATACACCAGCTCTGGAGGTGGAGCGGACCTGTATTCTTGTGGAAAATTCACGCATCAGGGAACTGTTAACTCCATCCGAAGCCATGCGCATTCCAAATGCGGAATTGATTGATCTCAGCGGCCGCTTGGTCGGACCGGGTCTCGTTGATATCCATTGCCACGGGGCGATGGGCAGCGATTTCGCCGATGGCTCCACGGAGGATATTTCCATTGCCGCCATCCATCATTTGCGCAAGGGCACGACAACTCTTCTTGCCACTGTCGGTTCATGTACGCTGCCCGAAATGCAGCAGGTCTGCACGACAACACGGTCGCTGATGAAGAAGATCCCCAACCTGGCGGGAGTTCATCTGGAGGGTCCATATTTCAGCCTCAAGTGGTTTGGCTGCCATCTCAGGGAAATGATCCGCAATCCTGAACGTGAGGAGTGGTCCCAGCTGGAACCACATGGCGACTTGATCCGCCTGGTCACGCTTGCGCCGGAACTGCCTGGCGCCTTGGAGTTCATCAGGCACTTCACCAGGGGGGGGACTGTTTTTTCCATAGGACACAGCAACGCCGGCTGGGAAGAAATACAAGCATCCATAGATGCCGGCCTCAGCCATTCGACCCATTATTTCTGCGCCATGCCAACCGCGCATCGAATCAACAGGATATTGTTCCCTGGGGTGCAGGAATCCATATTGATGTCGGATCGCATGAGCACTGAAATCATTGGCGACGGCATACACGTCGGAGGGCGGCTTGTTGAATTTGTCTACCGTTTTAAGGGACCGCAAAAAACCGCGCTTGTATCCGATGCATTGCGCGGGGTCGGCTGTCCTCCAGGCGATTACGCTTTTGGTCCTCGCAACGGCAAATTATGCAGGCTTCTTGATAAACCACGTGTGGGCGTTGTACCGGATGATCCCGAAAAGCTGGCGTCGAGCGCAATAGTCCTTTCGGACGCTTTGAAGATTTTGGGAGATGAAACAAAACTGCCATTGAGCGACTTATGGGAAATGGCATCGCTTACACCGGCACGCATCCTGCATGTCGACAAGCATAAGGGTTCGATTGCGCCAGGCAAAGACGCGGATATTCTTGCGCTGGCTCCGGCGCGAACTGTTACCGAAGTGTTCGTCGGCGGCAAACGCGTGAGTGACAATAAGAACTGAAACTGTTTAACCCCTGATTTCATCGGCGTCGGGACTTGGACCGGCAAGCATTTTTTGCATTTTTGCATAGTTCCTTTTAAAACAATGGGGATCTCCCCCCTTTCTGTCAGCATCCCCTCGGGTCCATCCTCGGATCCGTTGGATCCTATGGATCCAGAGGATAGGACCCTCCGGGTCCGAGGACGTGTCAACCCGCCTGCAACGCTGTAGCACTGCGGGCAGGTCCGTGTTCACCCGCCTGCAACGCTGTAGCACTGCGGGCAGGTCCGTGGTAAAAATCTTATCATATCCGTGTCCGTGGTGCGTAGTTGCTTTTTTGCTTGCGTTGCCGTTATTTCTGGATAAGGTAAATATATATAAATTTGTTCATGCATTTTTTACACACGGGAGGTGTTCATGAATACAGTTCAAGACCAATTGCCCATTACGCCGTTGGCCATTTGGGCTCTGATTTTCGGTATTGCCTCACTGGTCTTCTGCTGTCTGCCGTTGGCCATCCCGGCCATTATTTGCGGGCACCTGGCGCGCTCACGGATCGAGCAGACGCCCGAGGCAGTGTCCGGCCGCGGCATGGCAATGGCGGGGCTCATAATGGGATATGTGAGCGTGGTAGCGTTTATTCTGGCCTGTATCCTTGGCATTATCACGGCCCTGACTATTCCGGCGGTAATCAAGCTGCGGGACGGCACGCCGCGCAACGAGTGCAGGGAGAATCCGGTTCAATAAATGTCTAACGGACAACATTTTTTGATTGCGGCCAGCGTCTGCCTGTAATATGGTAGTAATAACCAAACAACAAGGAGGTGGGTCATGATGGAAGGAAAAGTGGACGTAAAATTCGGCGAGTGGATTCAGCAAGGCTGGGAGCTTTACAAGGCCAACATTGGTATCTGGATTGTCGCCTCCCTGCTGGTGATCGTCATCAGTGTCGCCACATTGGGCATTCTCAGCGGGCCGATGATGGCCGGCATGGCCTGGATGGCCCTGGTGCTTGTGGATCGGAAAGAACCCAAGCCGCAGATGGGCGACGTGTTCAAGGGGTTTGATTATTTCCTCCAATCCTTTCTCTTTTACCTGGTCTGGGGAGTCATCATGCTGGCGGTTTCGTTCGTGACTTTAATTCCCTGCATCGGCACGCTGGTGGTTATCGTTGTTTCCATCGCACTCAACACGGCCCTGATGTTTGGCCTGTTCCTGATCGTGGATAAGAAGATGGAGTTCTGGCCGGCATCCATGCTGAGTCTGAACGTGGTGAAGCCGAATTTCTTTCCGTTACTCGGGCTGCTGGTCGTGGCCGGGCTGATCGGCCAGGTTGGCTCGATTGCCTGCGGGATTGGTGTCATTGTTACCATGCCCATCACGGTCTGTATCCTGGCGGTGGCCTATCGGAATGTGTTTGGCGTTCAGGCCGCAGCTTGAACCGAGAACTTTTTTATAAGGAACAGCCGGGATGGGACTCTTGTGGAACGTTGAGCGTCCCGGCGGCGCTGGCGGCTTTTCCGCCGTGCTGGCTCATCACCTGCCGCCGGCGCTTATTGCCGGCGGAGTCCTGCTGGCGGTGGCCCTTCTGAGGCTGGATCGAATTCCCTATACGATTTGCACGTTTCTCCGCCTTACCGGCTATCCCTGTCCCAGTTGCGGGCTGACCCGCTGTTTTGTTGCCATGGCTCACGGTCAATGGCTGAGCGTCTTGCACGCGTGTCCGTTAGCGGCTTTGCTCTATGCCGCCACGGCGCTGGTATTTGCCGTAAACGCGGCAGCCCTGTTGTGCGGAGTGCGTTTGACTCCCGGCCGTGGGCTCAAGTGGCGCGCGAGCGCCTGGGTGGTCTTCCTTTGCTTTTTCGGTTTACTGATCCTGCTCAATTGGTTATACAGGCTGGCGTTGGGACTGAAGTGAAGCGGACGACAGACGACGGACACCGGACGACGGACTCTGATATCTGACTTCTGACCTCTGATCTCTGATTTCCGGCGAGCGTTTGCTGAAACTGAACACCGAACACTGAACACTTGTCACTGTGATGACTGATCACTAATTACTGATAACTTGTCTTTCCCATGGATTCCATCGACCAAATCCTAACCGCCTGGCTCCGGGACGTGTTCCGCCAGACGTTTCCCGGCGCGGGCGATTTTGCCGATGTAGCCGCCGTGGCCGCCACGGATGCGGCCTTTGGCGATTACCAATGCAATGCGGCCATGGCCCTGGCCAAACAAATGAAAAAGCCGCCGCGCGCGATTGCCCAGGCGGTGGTGAACCACAAGCCCTGGCATGCAGCCGTTGCCGCCCTGGATCTGGCCGGGCCGGGGTTCATCAATATTAGACTGCGCGACGATTGGCTTGCCGGCCGGCTGGAAGTAATGGCGCGTGACGAGCGCCTGGGTGTGTCGGCCCCCGGCGCAGGTCGCATGGTCGTCCTGGATTATTCCAGCCCGAACGTGGCCAAGCCGATGCATATCGGTCATATCCGTTCCACCGTGATCGGCAACGCGTTGGACCGGCTTTACCGGTTCCTGGGCTATCGCGTAATTGCCGACAACCATCTGGGTGACTGGGGCACGCAGTTCGGCATCCTGATCATGGGGTATCGTCATTTTGTCGATCTGCAAAGGCTGAGCGCGTCGCCCGTCGAGGAACTGGAACGCATCTATGTCCTGAGTTATGAAAAGTCCGAGGCCAGCGCGGAGTGGAAAAACCAGTGCCGGCAGGAGCTGGTCAAACTGCAGGCGGGCGAAAAGGAAAATCTTTTGCTGTGGAAACAGTTTGTGGACCTCTCGATTGCCGAGTTTGAGCAGATGTACCGGCGGCTGGGAGTGCGGTTCGACCTGACGCGCGGCGAAAGTTTTTACCATGACCGCCTGCCGGCCACGATCGCCCGGCTCGAACAGCAGGGCTTGGCCCGGGAAAGCGAAGGCGCCCTGGTGGTATTTCTTGAGGAGGAAAAACTGCCCGTCTGTATTGTCCGCAAGAGTGACGGCGCCTTCAATTACGCCGCGACCGATATTGCCACGGTCTTAAGCCGGGTTGAGGAGTTCCAGCCCGAGCTTGTTGTCTATGTGACCGACGAGCGCCAGC
>JAHIMN010000115.1 GCA_018896395.1 Verrucomicrobiota bacterium
CCAGCTTTCGCCCTTGCTGTTTGACCTGACTAGCCTCCAGCGGGAAGCCAACGGGCGTTTCGGGTTTTCCGCCAAGCGCACGCTTCAGCTTGCGCAGGCGTTGTACGAGCGCCATAAAGTCCTGACCTATCCGCGCACGGATGCGCGCGCCCTGCCGGAGGATTACCCGGGCGCGGTCAAAAAAACTCTCGCGGCCATGGCCTCCGCCAGGTACGGCGAATTGGCCGGTCATATTCTGAAGCAGAACTGGGTCCACCCGAACAAGCGGATTTTCAATAATGCCAAGATTTCCGACCACTTCGCCATCATTCCGACGGCGCAAATGCCGAAAGTTTTAAGCGAAGAAGAGAGCAAGATTTATGACATGGTGGCCCGGCGGTTCCTGGCCGTGTTTTACCCGTCCGCCGAGTTCCTGGTGACAACGCGCATTACGCGCGTCGAAGCGGAACCCTTCAAGAGCGAAGGCAAAGTCCTCGTGACCCCGGGGTGGATGGTCGTTTACGGCAAAGAAGCCCACAACGAAGAGACGCCCACCTTGACGGCGGTGCAGGCGGGCGAAATTGTGCTTGCCCGTGCCATCGAATGTGTCGGCACGCAGACCAAGCCGCCGCCCCGGTACACGGAAGCCACCTTGCTGACCGCCATGGAAGGCGCGGGCAAACTGGTCGAAGACGATGAATTACGCGAAGCCATGAGCGCCAAGGGCCTGGGCACTCCGGCGACGCGCGCATCTATTATCGAGGGCCTGATCTATGAGCAATACATGGTTCGGCGGGGAAGGGAACTGCAGGCCACTGCCAAGGCGTTTTCGCTCTCCGCGCTCTTGCGTGGCCTTCAGATCCCCGAACTCTGTTCACCTGAACTGACCGGCGACTGGGAATTCAAATTGAAGCAGATGGAACACAACCAGTTGCCGCGCGCCGAGTTCATGCAGGAAATCGCGGCCATGACCCGCCGCATCGTGGATCAGACCAAAAAGTATGAACACGACACCGTTCCCGGCGACTTCAGCATCCTGAAAGCACCCTGTCCAAAATGCGTCGGCCATATCCACGAAAATTACCGGCGTTTCCAGTGCCAGCAGTGCGATTTCTTTATCTGGAAGACATTGGCCGGCCGGCAGTTCGAGGTCGGCGAAATGGAAGACCTGCTGACCAGGAAGTCGGTTGGACCCCTGGATAATTTCCACAGCCACAAGGGCAAAGTATTTGCGGCCATGGTCAAGTTGAACCCCGAATACAAGGTGGAGTTTGATTTTGGAACGGCCGCCGGCGCCGAGGTCGTTGATTTCAGCGGCAAGCAACCCCTGGGTAAATGCCCGAATTGCGGCGCCGGTGTCTATGAAAACGGCTCCAGCTATGTCTGCGAAAAGGCGGTCGGCGCGCAGCGCGCCTGCAAGTTCCGGTGCGGGGCCGTCATCCTGAAACAGATCGTGGATAAGACCCAGCTGGCCAAACTGCTGACCACCGGCAAAACCGACCTGTTGGCCCGGTTTATCTCCCGCAAAGGGCGTCCTTTCCGCGCCTATCTGGTCATTCGCGATGGCCAGGTGGGCTTCGAGTTTGTCAATGCCAGGAAGAAGCCGGCCAAGACGAGTCCCGCCGGAAGCACGTGAAGCGTATCGCGTGAAGCGTGCCGGAGACAGGCAACCTTGACTTGCCATCCCGCGCGGCGCGGGACAAACGCGCTGGCCACGCTTTTAGCGTGGCCACGAGTGAGTGGCGGGCATAGCTCGCTTCAGCCTACAGCCTACAGCCCTTGGCCTGGCCGGCTGGCAATTGGGACAAAAATGCGTGCTGCGCTGGCTGATTATCATCCGGCGGATTGGTTTTCCACAGCGCAAACAGGGCAAGCGCGTTCGTCGAAAGACATTCAAGCCTGCCTGGTTCCGCCCGCGCTTGCCGCCGGGCCGCTGAAAATTCGACTTGCCCTGCCCAAGTGTTGTTCCCTGATTCCGGATGCCGCGGTGCAAAACACTGGCAATGGCAACATGCAGGCGGCGGGCTTCCGTTGCGCTGAGCGTGGCTGCGATGCGTCCGGGATGCAAACGCGCGGTCCAGAGCGCCTCGTCGGCATAGATGTTGCCGATGCCGGCCAGGAACGTTTGATCCAGAAGCAGGGGCTTTAATTGCCGCCGCCGCGCGCGCAGTTGGCTGATAAATACCTTTTGTTCAAAATGCTCCGAAAGCGGCTCCGGTCCCAGGCGCCCCAGGATCCCTTCCGGCGCGCGCGTCAACAGCCAGCGCCCGAACTTGCGCGTATCCCGGTAGCGCAGGTCGCGGCCGTCATCCAGGCGCAGGATGATATGCTGATGCGGTTCCCGCGCCACCCGCGCACGGGCCAAGTTCAACTGGCCGGTCATGCGCAGGTGGATTAACAGCGTATCACCATCGGAAAGCGTGAGCACGATGTACTTGGCGCGCCGACGGATGGATTGCACGCGTTGGCCCTTCAGGCGCGCCGCAAATGCGGCGGGCGTCAGCGGCGCAATCATCGGTTTGCAGAAAGCGCGCGCCCGGATAATGATGCGGCCGATCAGGCCACCCGCGCGCAACTCGCGCACCACGGTTTCGACTTCGGGTAATTCCGGCATGGCGTTTTTCTCCCGGCTTCACTATAAGCGCATTATGTTTTGGCTCAACCAAAATATGCGCGCTGATTAATTAGCATTGCCAGAACCGGCTTCTTCGGATACAGTGAAACCGTTTTTAGCGTTAGACCTTATCAGGATGGTTTTAGCAGGGAGATGTTTTATGTCGGCGACGATTATTGGGCGGAGATTTCTGTTGCTGGTCGGGGCGCTCTTGCTGGGCGTTAACCTGGTCGTGGGCGCCAAGATTGCCTCCCGGGCAGATTTAACCAACGACACCGATACGGTGGCCTTTGAAAAAATGCAGTTGTTGACGGAAGTGATGATGCTGATCCGTCAGAATTACGTGGACAAAGACAAAACGCAATACAAGGACCTTTTATATGGCGCATTGCGCGGCATGCTCCAGTCCCTGGATCCCCATAGCCAGTTCATGGAGCCGGAAATGTTCTTCGACATGAAGAATGATACCGCCGGCGAATTCGGCGGGCTGGGCATTATCATTGGCATGCGCGACGGCGTCCTGACCGTCATTGCGCCCATGGAAGACACGCCGGCCTTCCGGGCCGGCATTATGCACGGCGATAAGATCATGGCCATTGACGGCGCATC
>JAHIMN010000116.1 GCA_018896395.1 Verrucomicrobiota bacterium
CGCACCGGCGGCGTCCGTAGGTTTTTTATCGGTAGCGGGCGTTTCGGCCCCTTGCCCCTTGCCGTTGCCAGTGGCGACGGCCACTCCGGTGGCCGCGTTGCTCGATTCAAGCACCGTGATGCGGTAATGCAGACACAGGTGCGGATTCACAATCGCGCATTGTTTGAGGTATTCGTCCGCCGAGAGTTTGCCGCGGATATAGGCCGCTTCCATTTCGATGGAAACGCAAGTGCCGCGCGCATATTCCTTGCTCAGTTGCGCCACGCCGTCTTTGTCGGCCGTGAAAAACTGGGGATGCCATTTTAATTCCTCGTCCTTCAGGATCGTGGGCTTGTTGGCCCGGGTATCAATCTGAACTTCGATATGATGGGCGGTCTTACTGCTCTTGATCTTTGACTGAATGATCGTGGAGGTGCCCGTGGTCAACTGGCCATACATGCCGGCCGCGCTGATGCCGATTCCCTGCTGGCCGCGCGACATGCGCAGGCGATGGAACTTGGAGCCGTAAAGCAGTTTTGCAAAAATTTTCGGTATCTGGGCGCGGACGATGCCCGGGCCGTTATCCAGGACCGTAACACGGAACCGGCGCGCGCCGGTTTGCGCTATTTCCACGCTGATTTCAGGCAGGATGCCGGCCTCGTCGCAGGCATCCAATGAATTGTCCACCGACTCCTTGACGGTCGTGAGCAAAGCTTTGCGCGGATTATCGAAGCCGAGCAGGTGGCGATTCTTGAGAAAAAATTCGGAGACGGCGATTTCCCGCTGACTATGGGCCATGCTTTCGGCCGTAGCCATAATCTGCCTGGGGTGCGCCATACGAGGAGTTCCTTAAAAAAATTGATGGTGATTATGGCAACGCCAATTATAAATGCAAGGACCGAATAATAAATACTGCTCAGCGAATCCAAAGATATTTTACCACGGATGAACACGGACCTGCCCGCAGTGCTACAGCGTTGCAGGCGGGTTGACACGGATACCGGCAGGGAGAGAGGGGGCCCCAATTGTTTTTTCGTGCCAAAGGCAGACTCGTCTGGCAAGGCCGCCGAGCGAGATCCGCCTGGGATGAAAATTATTTTTCTTTATCCGTCCCGACTCTGTGAGGTCGGGATCAGTGTCCATCCGTGGTTGATTTTCTTTTGATTGCAGCTGTGCCGCACTGTGTAATCAGTGGTCATGTAGTTGCGAATAATAATGCTTGTATCAGGGCGGTTTTTTGTCAGGATAGCCCTTGTGTTGGCGAATGGATGGGAATAAAGGACGGTTCTTATATGGCAGACGCACCCAGTCAAAAAGAAGAAGTCATCCGCGCGGATGGTGTCGTGGTCAAGGTTCTGCCGGCGACGATGTACCGGGTGAAGCTTCAGACCGGCGGCGAAATCCTTGCGCATATTTCCGGCAAGATGCGCAAGCATTTTATCAAGATTTCCACCGGGGATAAAGTCACCCTCGAAATTTCCCCCTACGATCTCTCCAAAGGCCGGATCGTCTTCCGGCAGAAATGATGTAGCCGTTTAGGCTGTAGGCTATTAGGTTCAAAACTCCCCGAAACTCACTTTCTTTGGCGTAGCAGCATTTTGCAGAAGGCTCCGGATGTGCGGCAATGCTGTCGGCCAATGAACAACGTTCTTATGGGCGTCGGCCTACTCGCCTGGGCGCTCGCCTCGGCGTAGCCTGGCCGGCGTAGCTTGGCAGTCTAACAGCCTGCAGTCTATCCGCCTAATTCATCCGATCAGGACAGCCCGAATTTCCGCAAGCACGCCGTAAAATCGTTCGGCAGGGGTGCTTTTGCGTGCACTGGTTTCCCGGTTACGGGATGACGAAAGGCCAGTTCATAGGCGTGGAGCATCTGGCGTCGGATAGTGCGTTCCTGGGGACTAACCTCCCGGCGGGTGGCATACTGCTGATCTCCAAGGAGTGGGTGGCCAATGGCCACGAGGTGTCGGCGGATCTGGTGCGTGCGCCCGGTTTCAAGCTCAATCCACAAATGGCTGGCCCGCTTGTTGGCGTCCAGGGTCCTTACCAGTGTCCGGGCGCTGCGATGGTCAATGGGGTGAGTAATCTCCTGTTCCGGATCAGGGACGAATCCGTTGACGATGGCGTGGTACATCTTGCGGAGGCGATGTTGAACAAATAAGGGACGAATGCGCGCCTCGGCTTGCGCCTGTTGGGCAAACAGGAGACAGCCGGATGTGTCCCGATCCAGCCGGTGGACGGCCGTCAACGCCGGGTTGCCCAACAGGCGGCGCAGGCCGAACTCCAGGCTTTGCGGTCCATTGGCCAGCATACCGGCCGGTTTATTGGCAATGAGATAATCACTGCTTTCGTATAAGACTGCCTCGCGTGACACCACTGGGCCATTGGTAAATCCCTGGTCGCCTCTGGCACCGCCGAAGGCGGGTAAACCTTCCTGGATTTCCACGCAGTCGCCCGGATCCAGCCGATGCCGGGCCATCCAAATCCGTTGCCCGTTCACAAAGATGCGGCGCGCATCCAGCAGCGCCTTGGCTTTGTGATTGGACAACTGCTGATGGGCGGCCAGAAAAGCAAGCAAGGTTGCGCCATGGTCGCTTAATCGGACTTTGAGTTGCGTGGGGGCCATAAAGGTTGCCTGCCTTGGGCATTACCATGCCTTGGGGCATTATTTGACAAATCAAGTTCTATGCTTAAACTTACCCGATCGAGTGCAGATAGCCAGTGAAAAAAAACTGGTATGGGTGTAAGGGCGTTTGGGTGTATGGGAGTAAAAAAGCGATATTCGGCAATCCCATACTCCCTTACACCCATACTCCCATACACCGACACTCCCATACGTGAACACTTCATTTCAAATTTTGCAGACTGACCCAGATTCACGAGCCCGGCGCGGGCGGCTCATGACGCTGCACGGCGTGGTCGAGACGCCCGTCTTCATGCC
>JAHIMN010000117.1 GCA_018896395.1 Verrucomicrobiota bacterium
ACACCTGGTGTGTGGGTTTGCGGTTCTGGCGGCAGGAGCCGTTGACTGCGGAGATTGCCATTGACGGCCGGCCCTGGTATACGGGCCCGATCATCAACCTGGTCATCAACAACACCCGCAACTATGGGGGCGAATTCGTCATTTGCCCCGATGCGTACGCCAATGACGGCTTGCTCGACGTGGTGGTGTTCACCGGCCACACGGACTATCTGGCAAAATATTTTCTCGCGTTCCGTAATCAGCCGCGCCGAATCCAGGAGCTGGCCGAACGATTGAACAAGGTCTCCGCTTATGCCCATGGTCAGCGGATCGAGGTGCGCTTGTCCCACCCGGAGGCGGCGCAGTATGATGGTGAGGAATGGCCGGCCAGCGACCGGTTCCAGGTCCGGGTGGCGCCCCGCGCCCTGCATCTGAAAATCCCCGCGGAGCCGGGTTAGGGACCCGAAGGTCAAACGCCAGCCTGCCCGCAGACCTGTCCGCCATAGCTTTAGCGAAGGAGGAAGCCTTGGCGAAGGCGGGACGACGGACCGAACGTCGAATGAATACGGAAAAGGATCTTAATTCGTAACTACTCACCACGGATTACACGGATCGCACGGATACTTCTGATTCAGAAGAAAATTTAACGATCTGAGGACATGTGAATGGATTTTCTTGCCCTTATCAGTCCCGACCTTCCGGAGAGTCGGGATCCGTGATATCCGTGGTAAAATATCTTCGGCTATGATACCTGAGCAGTTATTCCTAATTCGATGTTAGGTGTTCGATGTTTTCTACACGGTCATTTGCCGGACAATGTGTCAACCCAGCATCCCAAACACCGTTACCTCGCGCCGGTCGTGATAAAGCTGGCGGATGTGAAACTTGATTTTGGATTGGTTGTGCAAATACGCTTCGATGGGCTTCAAGACCGGGTAGGGCTGCTGTTGCGGGAGCTTGATATTGAAGACAAAGCGGCGCATCCAGCCATGCTCCATCCATTTCCGGAACATACAGAGCGTTTGACCGGGTGGAATCAGCATGTCGCTGACCATCCAGTCCAGGGGCCGCCAGGCGGGCGGCGGCGTGAATGAGATGCCATTTTCACAAAGGTGCGTCAGGCTTCCTCCGGCGGCTCCGAGGTCTTTGAGTTTCAAGGGGCCGTTATCCACCGCCAGCACGCGGCAACCCCGCTTGAGAAAAGCATAACTCCAGCCGCCCGGCGCGGCGCCAAGGTCCACCACGCGCTGGCCGGGCGCGGGCGCCGCGCCCATGCGTTCAAAGACCTCTTCGATTTTTAAATATGAGCGCGACGGCGCTTTGGCGTCGAACCGCATGCGATGCACGCCGCCCGGCCGCGCATCGCTGAGCCGGTGGGACGGCATGACGGCGCCCCATAGGCCGCCGGGCGTGACGCATATCTGCAGAACCAGGAACGCGACGGCGGCGGAAAGCGCCTCCGGCTCCCGGTAGCGCCGGGAAACGACCGTAAACCGGTCCGCACAGAAATCGAGTACGGCTTGCCGCACATGCTCCGAGCGTTGGGTTAATGGCTGGGCGCCGTTGGGGTTGGACGCAAACGCGTGCAAGGTCCAAGGCTGGGTCTGTCTTGAAATTGCGGGCAGGAGCCGGACCACGATTGCGCGTGCCATGGTTTTCAAGGGCTGGTCTTTAAACCAGAGCGCGGCTTCCAGCCGTTGCTGTTCAAAAATAAACGGCGTGGCCAACGGATCAGCGCCGACCGCCTCGGCGGGAACGCCGACCACGAGCAGACCGGCGCCGGGCGCGAAGGTCGGCGGGTTTAACCCGGCCGGTTCGGGAAAAGCGCCTTTGGCGATCATTTCGTCCCGCAGGATATCCTCGTATCCCTCACGGCAGATCATGATGGTGGGGGCGTTTTCCATGGTTCGAAACAGTTGAGTCGCTTGCAAAAGCTCGCTTTTGCAAGCAGAATACAGAATACAGAAGTCAGGATTCAGAATTTTTACGCTCGATAACATGATTGTTGTCAAGGATTTGCATTTATTCTGAATTCTGTCTCCTGAATCCTGAATTCCGGCAAAACGTGAGTTTTGCAATTGATTCAAGTTACATGCTACACTACCGAACATATGACGCCAATGTGGAAATGGATGCTGGCGGTGGGGGCGGATGAAGTCGCCGCCGTGCTCCAGGCCTTGCCGCAGGACGTGAAGCGCCGGGCGGAAGCTGTGCCGATTGTGTTCGAAAAGCGGCCGAGCCGGGCGCTCGTCGCGGACGGCATTGAAGAAGATACCCTGGGTCTCTTCCTGGGGCCGTCATCGCTGGACGACCCGGGCGCAAGCCCCTTGCCGGCGCAAGTCATTTTATTCCTTGAAAATATCCGGGATGCGGCCGGTGGTGAAGAGCGTCCGTACCGGAAGGAAATCCGTAAGACCCTTTTGCACGAGCTGGGCCATTCCCTTGGGTGGGAAGAAGCGGAAGTCGCAGCCCGACATCTGGATTAACAGGAGATTCACCATGCAAGTGGCTGAAGGAAAAATCAACCGTGTTTTTACAGTCCGCCTGGAAGAGGGCGAACGTCTGCCGGATTGCATTGAGACCCTGGCCCGTCGGCGCCGGATTAAAGCCGCCCTGGTACTGCTGGTCGGCGGCGCCCGCGATGGACGGCTGGTGGTCGGCCCGAAAAAGACAACGACGAATCCCGCGGTCATGGTGCAGGCCTTTACCGCCGGCCATGAAATCCTGGGGGTGGGCACCCTGTTCCCGGGCGAGCAGGGGCCGGAGCTCCATCTGCATGCCGCCATGGGGCGCAAGCAGAAAGCGCTGGTCGGCTGTATCCGCAAGGGGATTCGAACCTACTTGATCGCGGAAATTGTGATCCTGGAATTAACCGGGTTTACGGCCATGCGAGTCCGGCATCCCGTGTCCGGGTTCCATTTGCTTGAATTAAATCGGGTGGCCCCGGGAAGCCCGCGCGGCTGATCCGTTTCCCTCATCTTCCATGGACCATTGGCCATCAACCATTAAGGACCACCATTCCTAAGCATGCCTGGGATGGGAGTCGAACCCATACGACCTTGCGGTCAACGGATTTTAAGTCCGTTATGTCTGCCATTCCATCACCCAGGCCAAACCGCCATTCATGGTTTCCTGATAGGAACGGAACGTATTATCCGCAGGGTAGGGGCGAAGGCAAGCACTTTGCGCGGTTTTTATAAAAAATTACACCGTTGCATACTGACCGCAAATCGGCTATTGAACTTTGCGCTGGGCTGGAGATCCTCTTCGTATCAACATCAATTGACTTCCTGCCTCCATGTTTTTTAAAATCGGCCCTTGCTTCTTTAGTCTCCCATTTTAAAGCAGGCACATAATCCGCCACAACCGTATTATCTTCAATACCGATAACAACCTCCCTTAATTTCCCCCATTCGTTATAAACGCCCGCTTTATGTATTTTATTTGTCATAATTTCCTCCTATGGAATTAGGGTCAACCCCAATGCCCCTATGCCCGGCCGCTACGGCACGACGACAGCCGGCGCAGCCTGGGTGGCACGAGGCCAATATCAGGACATTAAACTTTACAAGAATACTGTAGCGTCCTTGCCTGCTCAGTCAAGGACCAAAACCAATTTAGCCCTACAATCGGCGATGATTTTTTCATGGCATGCATCCTTGTATTTGGCATAATACTTGCTTATTTCTATTAACGTATCGGTGTTATCCGGAAGCTGTAGTGGCTCACGGCGGCGACTTGGCTGGCAAAAAATGAAAAACAGGAGAAAAACATGAGTGCGCCAAGCAAAGCTGGCGCACGCCAGCCGGACAACCCGGCACGACCAAAGGCTAACCACCGGGTCGGAACAGAACTATGCGTGTAGGGAGGCAACGAGCTACACGAAGCCATAGGGAAGGAGAATGTCGGCCACAACGCAAGTGAAGGTATTGAGCCCCGAAATATTCAACATCGCACAGGGCCAAGGGTTTCATTTCCTGGAAGCCAGTAGCGTGGCGGACGCGAAGGTGAGTCTGTCTCGTCGTGCCGGGGTCTAAGTCCGTGGCAGGCAAACGAACGGCGTGTGTCGGAACTTGGGAGAGCCGCGCCGCTCTCGGAAAGCTGCTGACGAGCTGAAGAAGCGAGAAAGCAGTATGGCGGTGCGGCAGTCGGACCGTTTCATAGTAGGGGAGTAGATGGGCTAACACCCGTTGCGGACACGGAGTCCACCCGAAGGGAACGGCAGCAGGACGCAGAGGGACAAGAAAACAAATGCCGGACACAGAACAGGACGACACATTTGCGAAATTGTCGCTCATAGTGAAACGAGCCCGCGAGGAGCCCGGATGTCAGTTTATAAGCCTTGCGCATTTACTGAACGAAGGCTATCTCAAGGCGTGCTACATGAAGCTTGGCCGAGACCGGGCATGTGGCATAGACGACGTAACATGGAAGGAATACGGACAAAAACTGGATGAAAATCTGAAAGACCTGGTAATACGCATGAAAGCCAAGCGGTATAAGCCGTTACCGGCCAAGCGCGTATACATACCCAAGAACGAGCATGAAAAGAGGCCGCTTGGATTGCCCGCGTTGGAAGACAAGATCGTGCAGAAAGCGATCGTCGGAATACTGGAGGCAATATACGAAGTGGACTTTCTGGACTGCTCATACGGATTTCGTCCGGGTAGAAGCTGCCATCAGGCGCTTAACGCGGCGGACAAAATCATCATGACCAAACCCGTCAACCACGTAATCGAGGCGGATATCAAAGGATGCTTTGATAAAGTTTCGCATGAATGGCTGATGAAATTTCTGCAAGTGCGGATAAAAGACCCGAGCCTGTTGCTGATAATCGGCAGGTTTCTGAAAGCGGGGTATGTGGAAGAGGGCATGAGAATGGACACCGAGGAAGGGACGCCACAAGGCGGCAATCTCAGTCCGATGCTTGCCAACGTGTTTCTGCATTATGTGCTGGACTTGTGGTTTGAGAAAGTAATCAAGCCCAAGGCTACGGGGCAATGCCACTTGGCGCGGTATGCGGACGATCTTGTCTGCATGGCGCAAACGGCGGAAGAAGCCCGAGAGATAGAGCAGAAGCTGAAAGAAAGATTTGCGCGGTTTGAGATGGAATTACACCCGGAAAAGACGCGCGCAATCAGCTTTGGCAGGTATGAGGAACAGAACGCTGCACGGCAAAAGCGTCGCGCCAACACCTTTGATTTTCTGGGATTCACGCACTATTGCGGGAAAAGCCGGAAAGGGAAGTTTATGGTGTGCCGCAAAACCAGTAGCGCGAAGTTCCGCAAGAAAAGCAAGGCAATGAACGCATGGCTGAAGGCGATAAGAAATGCGATGCCAACGAAAGAATGGTGGCCGAAACTGGCCGCCAAACTCCGGGGGCATTATCAGTATTACGGAGTGAGCGGCAATATGCCTGCCTTGTGTAGGTATTATGCAGTTGTGCTCCGACTGACTCGCAAATGGCTTAACCGCCGCAGTCAACGCGGAAAACTCTGGTGGAAGCAATTCATAGAATATGTGAAACACTATCCGTTGCCATTGCCTGCAATCAAGCACAACCTGTTTACGTTATCGCCCGTTAAATGAGTTCTGTTGAAGAGCCGGATGTGGGAGATCTACAAGTCCGGTTCCGTGAGGGGCATTGAAGTGTCCTTCTACGGTTGAATATTGTGACACTCTTCATATCGAAAGAGAAGAGACAACAGGGAACACAAAGCAAACCTAAAGAAGGAAACCATATTATGTCTACTCGACAATTACATGAAAACACGCGAATGTTACAGAGAGGTTCCATCCTGCTGATGGGCGCGGTTATTGCCTGCAGTCTGTTTCCGGATGCCGGTCAGGCGCAGGGTCTGGTTATTGACCACAGTTGCACGGATATCTCGAAAGTCCCGGCGACGTGGATCCAGGAGGCCAAGATGCAGTTCCGCATCGGCTACGGACACACTTCGCATGGCAGCCAGCTTGTGACTGGTATTGCCACCCTCTATGCCCAATTGGGTTCACCCTACGATTACACGTCCTCGTCCTCGGGGCTGGTGCCAGGCAGGTTCCTCAACGATTACTGGGCCTCAGGTGACCTGGGAACTGGTGGTGACTTGACTTGGCGCGATGCGACCGTGGAAATGCTGAATATGCCCGGCAACGACCGCAATGTGGTCATGTGGTCGTGGTGCGGAGGTGTCTCCGGCAACACGGCCGGCGGCATTAATGCGTATCTTCAGGCCATGAATGAACTGGAGCAGATGTGGCCGGGTGTCACATTCATTTACATGACCGGCCATCTCGACGGGACCGGCGAGAGCGGCAATTTGAACCAAATGAATGAACTGATCCGCCAGTTCTGCCGTGCCAATAACAAGACGCTCTTCGATTTTGCCAATATCGAAAGCTACGATCCCGACGGCAACGAGTTCCTGAGTCGGTACGCCGACGACGGTTGTAACTACTCCGGCGGCAACTGGGCGGAAGAGTGGAGTGCCGCGCATCCCGACGATCCACTCTGCGCGGATTGCAGTTGCGCCCACTCCAATCCGCTGAACTGCAACCTGAAAGGACGGGCCTTCTGGTGGATGATGGCGCGGCTGGCCGGTTGGTCGGATTCGGGCACCAATCTACCGGCACCTACGGGTGTGTCGGCCAGCGACGGGACCTTCTCCAATATGGTGCAGTTGTCCTGGAATGCCGTGGTCGATGCGGCGGAGTATGAGATGTGGCGACATACGAGCAACAACTCCGGCTCGGCATCTAAGATCTCCAGTTCTAATCCGACCGGAACCAACTATGACGATACAAGTGCGACGGCGGGTATCATGTATTACTACTGGGTGAAGGCCCTAAATCCCAACAGCACAAGCTGTCCCAGCATCGGCGATAGCGGGTATTGCGGGTCAATCAATCACGTCATTGGCCCTGTGATTAAGGCGAATGGTTTTACCGGTGATATCAGCATTAACAGTGGGGCTAATCTGTCAATTGCTGCCCAGATTGATCCGGGAGAATATGATGGAATTAATGTTGACTGGTGGATTGTTGCTCTGGCTGGATCGTCCTGGTATTACCTGAACAGCGCGATACAGTGGACACCATTTAATGGTAATCCTTCAAATTGTCATCCGGTGTTATCAGGCCCTTTGTTTAATCTACCAGCCGCGGAAGTGTTAAACATGACCGGTTTATCAACTGGTTCATATACGTTCTGGTTTGCTGTTGATTATCCAATGGATGGGATTTTAAATTTAGATGGGTCTATTTTGGTTGATGCGGTGAACGTTACCGTGCAGTAAGCCGGGCAAAAGAATAAAGGCTTACGTGCTGGTGGAAGGTGTCGTAAAGTGCGTGCATGGCTCAACAACTCAGCGGGGAGTATCCTGGCGCGATTTATCATGTTTTCCGTCGGACGCAACGCAAGGTCGCCGCGATTCCCGGAGCCAGGACCGGAGTAGCGATCAGTTAAAGAAGTTGAGGCGCAGTCTGGCCGCTGACGCCGAGCTACACTCCAAAGTTGAGCCAATCGAGAAGGCGTTGCAGAGGAACTGCCGAATAAATCTCCAATCTCTATTATCAGGGCCGACCCTTCGTTTTCCTTCTGTCTACCTGAGTAGTTACGGTTGTTCTTGCCTTGGCAGTTAGCCGCGGCCTTGATCACTCCGAGCCGAACTATTTTATCTTCACTTGACAGGCAATAAGCCATATTGTACTATGTGTACAAAAGGAGGTTTTTGCTATGACGGTATTAAGCATTGGAGAGGCCAGAAATAATCTTGCGGATGCCATTAACCGCGTATCCTATGGCGGCGAACGCATTGTCTTTGCCCGCCGGGGCAAGCCTGTTGCCGCTCTCATTTCAGCCGATGACCTGGACACGCTCCGGCACATCGAGGATACAGAAGACTTGAGAGACGCGGCGAAAGCTCTAAAAGAGTACGAGCATGCTAAAGCCGGGTTCGTGACGTTGGCCGAGTATAAACGCCGGCGCAAGGGCAAGGCATGAAATACACGGTTGTTATCTCGCGTGCCTCACAAAAGGCCCTTGACCGGCTGGACGGCGATATTTATTCGCGTATCATCCACAAGTTGGAGTCGCTGGAAGACAGCCCGCGTCCGATGGGTGTTGAGAAGCTGGCAGGGTCGGGCAATCTATATCGGGTTCGCGTAGGAGATTGGCGCGTTGTCTATATGATTCAAGACCGGAACCTGATTGTCCTGGTTGTCAAAGTGGCACACCGCCGGGAAGTCTATCGGTGAAATGTCGCCATGAATAGAATTCGGGACCGGATTGCGGAAAATAACCCGGAGTCGAAAAACTTCGGCATGCCCGTCAGAGCGGGCTTGCTCCCAAGCACTTTGCGCGGTTTTCCAAAAATTATACCGTTGCATACTGACCGCAAATCGACTATTGAACTGAAGTCTGTTAACGCGTAATTTACTCCCGTAGCTCAGTAGGATAGAGCATCGGATTTCTAATCCGACGGTCGCAGGTTCGAGTCCTGCCGGGGGTGCCCGTTTCTGAGCGCGATCTGCATTGATTGAATGTCAATTCCAGCCTTTATTATCAGTGGTTTTGAGACTTCCCCTGTTTTTTTGCCGTGTGCTTTTCTGCGTTTAGCGTCTTTTCCCGTCCCGTCAAAACGGCGGAAAGAAAAGCAAGCAAAAGTCTATCACACCCCCTGCCATCAACTCGGATTCTTACCGGGTGAATGAGTAGCCGGGTGGCTGACAGGTCACGGATAGAAAAAACCGTGGCCAGGATCGTCCCCCCCGTAACGCACGGTTTATGACGGCGTAAATGTCCTATCGCCTGCCGGGGTGTCCAAGGTATGGCCCGGGGTATCGGTGACGAGGTCAACGGTGTAATAGTGACTGAAACAAGGATTATGACGCCCTGCCCCGAAGACCCAAGCACCCTAAGAAAAGTCAGGCTCGCTATCGCTCGCAATGGTAGGAGGTTTCGCGATGCGCGCCGCGCCCGCCCCGAAGACCACGGCGCTAATACCAGGACCGCCCCGCCCACCCTGAAGACCCTACGGAGTGGGCCTCACCCTTGAACGTCCGCCGCCGAAGCGGACGGCTTATGGCCCCAAGAGTCTTTCATTCTTCGGTCCGGATATCACGCGGTCTGGCTCACCGTGTGAGCGACTTCGCGCCTGGCACCCGGCGCTAATTGGCAGAGCG
>JAHIMN010000118.1 GCA_018896395.1 Verrucomicrobiota bacterium
AGTCGCGAACCTCCCGGACAACGTCATCATAAAGCGCCTGCGCTTGCATGGTGCGCGGATCTCCGCGCTTGTGCATTAGAATAACACCCGCCCCATAGGCCTTGGCCACGTCCGCCATGCGAGGGTCAGCCGACAGGGCGGACACATCATTGATGATATGCGCGCCGGCGGCCAACGCACGCTCGGCCACCTCGCTCTTCATGGTATCCACGGAGAGCACAATGTCTTCGCGGCGGCTGAGCGCTTCGACCACCGGGGCGACGCGCTCCAGCTCGTTATCCAGGGAAACCGGCGTGGCGCCGGGCCGCGACGATTCCCCGCCCACGTCAATGATATCGGCGCCGTCCCGGACCATCTGCAACCCGTGCTCCACGGCCCGGTTCTTGTCGTGATAGCGGCCGCCATCCGAAAATGAATCCGGCGTCACGTTCAGAATGCCCATGATCAGCGGCCGCTCGGCCGGCCGGAACACCCGATTCCGGCATTGCCAAATCAAGTCGGATTCCGAATGGTCCGTGTCAGCGCGCATATCCATACACACCGTTTTTAATTGATTTGTGCAGCCGTGGCCACGGCTTGCACACTTTCCGTCCCTTCCGGCTTCGGCACTTCTCCCACGGCTTGCGCACTTTCCGTCCCTTCCGGCTTCGGCGCTCTTTCCGGCTTCGGCGTTCCTTCCGCCGGCACGCGTTCCGCATCATTCAGGAGACGCCCATGCTTGGCAATTTCCTCAATATCGCGCCCATCCAGCGTTTCGCGCTCGAGCAAAAGCCGGGCAATCATATCGAGCTTGTCGCGGTTCTGCTGGAGAATATTCATCGCCTGTTGATATGCTTCCCGCAACAGCTTGGCAACCTCAATATCAATGCGCCGGGCTGTTTCCTCGCTAAAATCCTGATTGCGGGCCACCTCCCGGCCGAGGAACAGCAGTTCCTCCTGGGCGCCAAACGTTTGCGGGCCCAGGGTTGCGCTCATGCCCCAGTTGCAGACCATGAGCCGGGCCAGGTGCGTGGCCTGCTTTAAGTCGTTACCGGCGCCGGTGGTGATATCGCCCATGACCAGCTCCTCGGCGGCACGGCCACCCATGAGTCCGCATAGCATGCCCTTGAGTTTGACCAGGCTTTCGGTGTAATGGTCTTTCTCAGGCAACTGCATTGTCGCGCCCAGGTAAGCCGTGCCACGCGGAATGATGGTGATCTTGTGCAGGGGCTCGCTCTTGGCCACCAGTTGCAAGACCAGGGCATGGCCCGACTCGTGATAGGCGGTCAGCCGCTTGGTTTCATCGTCCAGCACCCGGCTCCGCCGTTCACGGCCCCAGCGCACCTTGTCGCGCGCCTCCTCCAGGTCATGCATGTCCACCGCTTTTTTTCCTTGCCGCGAGGCCAGGAGCGCCGCCTCGTTGATCAGGTTGGCCAGGTCCGCACCGGAACATCCGGAGGTTCCGCGCGCCAGCCGCTTGAGGTCCGCATCCTTGCCCAGCGTGACCTTTTTGGCGTGGATTTTCAAAATATCCTCGCGCCCTTCCAGGATCGGCAGGTCAATGACAATTTGACGATCGAACCGGCCGGGGCGCAGAAGCGCGGGATCCAGCACGTCCGGGCGGTTGGTAGCCGCGATGATGATCACACCCGCCTGGCTTTCAAACCCGTCCATTTCGACCAGCAGGGCATTCAGGGTCTGCTCGCGCTCGTCATGTCCGCCGCCAATCCCGCTGAACCGACTGCGGCCGACGGCATCAATTTCGTCGATAAAAATGATGCAGGGCGCGCTTTTCTTGCCCTGTTCGAACATATCCCGCACGCGCGAGGCCCCGACGCCGACAAACATTTCCACGAAATCCGAACCGCTGATGCTGAAGAACGGCACATCGGCTTCGCCGGCAATGGCTTTGGCCAGGAGCGTTTTTCCGGTGCCCGGCGGCCCCATCAACAGGACGCCCTTGGGCATGTGGCCGCCCAGGGTCTGGAATTTTTTGGGATCTTTGAGAAATTCGACGATTTCCTCGACTTCTTCCCTGGCTTCTTCCACGCCCGCCACTTCTTCAAAGGTAATTTTATTGTGATCCCGCGCCAGCAGACGGGCGCGGCTTTTCCCGAAACTCATGGCGCCATGACCGACCGATCGGATCTGCCGCATTACCAGGAAATACAGGAGACCCAGAACCAGGAGAAACGGCAAGGCGCCCTGCAGGATTTGCCAAAAATCGATTTTCTGACGGCTGAACGCGAACGGCACGCCGTTTTTCATCAGCCAGGCCGGCAGGCCATCGGTAACCACGATATCAACCTTGAACTTCCGGCTCTTGCCCGACTTCGGGTCCACGTCGGTCATATCGCCGCGAATGAACTGGGCACCGGAAAGTTCGGTGACAATCTCGCACTTGCGGATTTTTTTATTTTCCACCAGGCTGACGAAGTTCGGGTTGTACTGGATGGCTTCAACCACCTCGCGGCCGTTCTGAAAAAAGTTGAAGACAAACAGGAGCAGGATAGGCAACAGGAGCCATAACCCCATGTTACGCATCACGTTTTTGGTGCGGTCATCATCCGGCTTCCGCGGGACAGGATTTTGATTCGGCTTACTCTTGTTTTCCATGGGGTTATCCAGGCCTGCGCATCATACGACTCCGTTATTTATGTAGACTATCAAAAGCACCTGGCTTTGGCAACCCATGGAAATGATACCCAATGGAAATGACCGCGTCTCGTGGATATAAGACAACGCCCGTCTCCCTGGGCTGGCAGGCGGAGAACGTTCCAACCGCTGTTCATCGGCAGCGATGAGTCGGAACCGACCTTAGCGTCCCCAGCGGCCGCATCCGTTTTATTGTGCACGCCTACATGCACTGGCATAGTCAGGAATACCCGCCGCACCACCAATGTGTTCGATACAGTAAGCGGCGCAGGCATGACCGATTCTGGTAGCCGCAACTACATCCTCGCCATGCATGAGTGCCGCCAGGAATCCGGCATCCCAACAGTCACCGGCGCCGGTAGTATCCACGACTCGCACATGTAGCGCCGACACCTGTATTCGCTCGGCGCCACGGGCCACGAGGCATCCGGCGGACCCCATTTTCAAAACCACGGATTCGACACCGAGGGATAGGAAATGCGCGACCAGTCGCTCCGGCGGCCAATCCGGATAGATGGTGCGCAGATCGTCCACACTCGGCAGGAAGTAGGTACAGTGCGGCAGCATGGTTTCCAGGACATCGCGCCGCGGACCCAAGCCCCAGCATTCATCGAGCGCCGTCTTCAGGCCACGACGACGGGCCTCCGCCAGAAGCCGGGCCCCGGGTTCGCCGTCAAGCTGTGGTAGTACCCAACAGTCCTGGTACAGGAGGATGTCCGCCGCAAACAGGGCTTCCAAGTCCAGATCGGCCGGACTAAAGGTCCGGTTGGCGCCGGGCGTATGGATGAAGGTACGATCGCCATCGGGGTGAATGCCTACGAAAGTGAAGGGCGTGGATTCGCCGGCGGCCACGCGGATGCCGCGGGTGTCCACACCGGCTTGCGCCAGTTCGCTACGCAGGAATGCTCCATTTGGATCGTCGCCGACCTTGGAAAAAACGCCGACGTCCAGCCCAAGCTTCGCCAACGCATTGCCGGTATTCGCGGCACCGCCCCCCGCAGCAAATCGCACCGACTGGGTCACAACCTGCGAGCAAACACGCGGTTCCGGGTACCGGGACAGCGGACCGCTCAACGCATCCACCACCAGAACCCCCAGGCAGTTTATCCGCGGCATCAGCGCCTCACTTTCCGATAAGTCACGGCTTCATTCCCAGCAATGTCTGGGCAGTTTCGAAGAGAATGGCACGCGCAATGGCCAGAGCCTCGGCCTTGGTATACTGCCCCTGCGCAATTTTCTGGGCCAGAACCTGGGCCATCTGGCGGCGAACAATCTCGGCCTTGGCATACGTCCACTCGATGCAATAGGCGTCCGAAAAGAAGCCGACCTGCTTGTTCGTGGGCAGCATGTCGAGCCGCTCTTCCATGACCTGCCGGATTGCGCCGGGGAAAAAATTGTGCCACCAGTAGCCAGCCAAGGCGAAGTTGGGCAACTCGCGGCAAAGCGTGCAAAGCGACTGGTTCGCATGGCGGCTCGATACGAAGCAGAGGAACTTCACCTTCGGATGGCGGGCCGCGATATCGGCCAAGTGCGCGATGGCCCGCTGTGGCACCAGGCTCGCGGTTTCATGCGGCATGGGTTCCGCGGCAAAACTGCACTGGAACACGATCCGGTCGGCATGCGGCGCGAGGGCGGAGAGGAACGCCTCATGAATGTAGGAGGCATAGATATCCCGCTCCGCAGCCCCGGCTTCGGAACGCCGCGCCATCGCGGCTGACATCTCGGAATCCGTGACCGGCCGAAACACAATGTCCGTCGAGATATGCGTGGCCATGGACAGCACGGGCGCTACGGCGAGCCGGCCCACGTAGTGAGCCAGGGCGGAGCGCACATCGTCCAGGGTGCGGATGGTCTGCGCGGTGGCCGGGCGGCCGCCGGCACCGTGCGGGATCGGAGTCGCCGGCTCCAGTCCCCAGCAACGCTCGAGCTCGTAAAGCGCGGTGTCGTACTCGCCCCGTTGTGTGCGGGCGAAGAACGCCCATTCCATGGAGTAATGGAAGATGTCATCATCCACGCCTCCCGCGCGCCGGGACAGTTCCGTGGTTGTCTTGACCACCCCGGAGCGCCGGAGGATGTCGCGATGCCAGCGGCGATCGTCGGCGCGCTCGCGAATCAGGTCGTCCAGCTTTTGCCAGTTGTCGGGCGTGATCGGATTCGTCCAGCCGTAAAGATCCCGCAGGATGGTGCGCACGCCCCAGAAGCCACTGGTGTTCTGGATGTATTTCAGGTACGGCACTGCCTCGCGCAAACGGGCACGGGCTTCCGTCTGCGTGGGCCAGCCGGGAAACTCGGTCAGGCGCGCCCCGCTGGGGCACCCGGCGGCGTAAAGATCGCTGATCACCATGTGGTAGAGCAGGATGTCGTGAAGGCCGCGGGCGCCGAGGCGCCCGGCGGTCAGGTGCGTGTGGGTGTCAAGCAACGGCACGCTGTTCAAGTCCACGACGAGCAATTTCACCAATTCGGAATAGTTCATATGTGTCTGCTCCTTTACCTTAAACGTTGGGAACTGCTATAAAAAACAAGAAAACATCAGCAAAGATTCTTACCACGGATAACACGGATAGGCACGGATATTAAAAAAATGGAGTCCTTTTGGTTTTAATATTTGGTTCTTTATCCGTGAAATCAGTGTAATCCGCGGTTTCCGCCAGAGGCGGATCCGCCTGTGGAGGCGATTTTCCTTGGGTTGCGGGCACAGCCCGCGTTAGATCACTTCCGCAACTATCGCTTCAATGTTTTGTAACGGCACATCCACCTGCA
>JAHIMN010000119.1 GCA_018896395.1 Verrucomicrobiota bacterium
GGGCCCAATAAAAAAAAACATTCACCGTCGCGGATCTCCAGGGACACGCCATCCACCGCCGTAACGGCGCCAAACCGTTTGACGATAGACTGGAGGGAGAGGTTCATAAAGGCAGAATGCAGAATTCAGAATGTAGAATGCAGAATGAAGACAAAATTGAATCTGACCAAACATTCACATATCTGGAACACTTTGCCATAAACAGGCTTTCATTTCTTCATTCTGCATTCTTACTTCTGCATTTTCTTCAGCGCCGCCCTTTTTTTCTGAATCAATTGCTGAGCGATCATAATGACCGTGTTGGTCGACCAGTACAGGACCAGGGCGGAGGGCATCATGTAAAACATAACCAGCATCATGACCGGCATGAAGAACAAAAGCATTTTTTGCTGGGACGAGTCCGTGGCAGGCGTCATGGATTGTTGCCAGGCCTGGGCCCCCGCCATGAAAATGGGCAGGATGTTAAGCGGGATCGGCAGGAAATCGGCCAGCAGTCGCTCCGGCTCGCTGAGGTCCTTGATCCAGAGGAAGTCGGCAAACCGCATTTCAATGGCACTGCGCAGGACGACGAAAAGAGCGATGAACACCGGAATCTGGATCAACATGGGCAGGCACCCGCTCACGGGATTGACCTTGTGCTGCTTATACAGGGCCATGGTCTCTTGCTGCAGTTTACGCGGGCTGTCTTTGTGTTTCTTGCGTAGTTCCGCGATCAGGGGCTGGAGCTCCTGCATTTTCTTCATGCTCTCGGTGCTCTTGTGGGTCAACGGCCAGAACAGGATACGGATCAGGATGGTGAGCAGAATGATGGCAATCCCGTAATTGGGGATTACGCTGTAGGTGGCATTCAGCACGATGAGCAGAAATTTGCACAGCGGTGACCACATGCCGAAATCCATGATATCTTCCTGATGCAGACCCAGTTTCCGCAGGATCGAATACTTTTTCGGCCCGGTGTAAAGTTTAAGCGTCTGGGTCACGGATTCGCCCGGATTGATGGTCCGCGCAGGCATAAAAACCGTGGCCCCCACGGCTTGGATCTCGGCGCTCTTGGGCGCCAGACTGGGGTCCTGGGCCTCGCCGGGCGCCAGGGCGCGCTCCGCCATCAGTTGGTAGCCCGTGGCGCCGCCCTCGGGCACCAGGATCTGGACAAAAAATTTACTCTTGACCGCCACCCAGTCCGTCGCCGTGTTGGTCTGCAGGGTGACGGTCCGGGGCACGCGCTTGTCCGCATCCGCCTGCTTTTTGAAAAGCTTGAGCAGTTTGCCGGCCCAGTATTTGACGCCTTCGCCCCCGCTCGAATCAAGGACATCAATGCCCAGCGCTTCAACGCCGCGGGTTTTCGTTTCCTCTTTACCGATCCGCATGGAACCGAGCTGAACGCCGTATTCCGGCAATTTAATGGTCTGGCGGCCTTCGTTGCGGAACGTATCCTGCACGACAATCTGATAATCGGCGCCGAACGAAATCAGGCGCGTAAAATGCACTCCCGCCGATGTAGTTTTTTCAACGCGCAGCGAACCGGTTTCATAATCCCTTTGGAGCGTAAAGTCATCGGCGGCGGAAAGCTCCGAAAAGCCAGTGTAGGTCAGGGCGGGCGCATTCGAAAAATCCAGAACCATCGGGCCGCTATGCTTGTTTACATTCCGTCGATACTGAGGGAGTTCGGCGCCGACCAGGCCGCCACCCCAGGACGAAAACGTAAGGACCATATTTGCGTTGGTCAGCGTAAGGCGCTGTTCCGGCTGACGGGGTGTCTGGGGGCGTGGTTCAAGAGCGGTCGGTGCCGGCTCATTCGAGTCTGCCGCAATGGCCGCTGGGACGGTTTTAGCTTCGGAGGGCAGGGCATCCGGTGTCCGGATCGATGCTTGATTGGCCAGCGCAGGGGAGCGCGCTGTTTCCATGGCCGTGGCCGGTTTGGCCGGGACCGGCGGAGGCTTGAAGAACCGGGTATAAACCATCGGCCATGCCAGCATAAGCGCAAATAAAGCGATGACAATGATCAGGTCTTGTTTTTTCATAATGGTCTATAATCTGATTGCTGATTTCTGATTGCGGATTGCTGATTTCTAATTGCTGGCATTCGACCTGTGCCTGAAGACAGAGATTAAAGGTCGGTAATCCCGCGAGGCGCGGGGCAAGTCAGCAACTTGTCCCGCCAAAGGCGGGATCAACAACCAGGCTCCGCCGGAGCGCTTCGCCCAGGCGAGTCATAAATCAGCAATAAATTCACGCTTCCCGGATTCACGGCACGTGATCCACACCGCCGGGATGGAATGGGTGGCATTTACCCAGCCGCATGATTCCCATGGTGAGGCCTTTAAAACATCCGTGTTTGTGAATGGCTTCGCGACAATAGGTGGAACACGACGGATAAAACCGGCAACAATCTCCCAGCAAAGGCGAGATGATAAGCTGGTAGGTGCGTATTAGTATGTCTAATAATTGGCGCATGGGTCCATCCGAAAACAGCAAGGATTTTTACCACGGATGAACACGGACCTGCCCGCAGTGCTACAGCGTTGCAGGCGGGTACTGGCAAGGAGTGAGGATACCCCCATTATTTTAAAATCATTTTTCTTTATCCGTGTTCATCAGTGTCCATCCGTGGTTAATTTACTTTTTAGTTGCCACGTCGCCTGGCAAGTGGCCACTTGGCGCCCAGGGCGCTGACGTGGCGGCTTTCCTCCATATGCGGACAAGTGCCGCGACAGCTATCTACGGTCTGTTTTCAACCCTGCCTGGGCGGCCAGCCGGTTCAGTTCCTGAACCAGGTCGCCCCACTCGGCCTTTATGGCCGCGGGCCGCGCCACCAGCACGACGTCCATATGGCCCTGGAAGCCATGCCGGTTTAATCGGAAGGCTTCCCGCAAACGACGTTTAGCCCGGTTGCGTATGACCGCCGGCCCGATCCGCCGGCTGGCTACCACGCCCAAGCGCAGGGCGGCATCCTCGCCTGTGTAACACCACAGCACCATGAATCGCCCGACGAACCGCCGCTGTTGCGCATAGGTTCGTTCGAACTGCAATCGACTGGTCAGGCGCTGGCGCCTGGATAACCGGCGGCTAAGCCGCCCAGGCGAGTCAGGTTGCCGCGTCCCGGTAATCATGTTTCAATCCACGCGCCCATAGGGGGCGCGACTCTATAAAAGGATAGCCCCCTGCCCGCAATGCTGCGCATAGCGTTGCAGGCGGGCTGATGTGCGGCTAATCAACGATCAATCGCCGCCGGCCCTTTTGGCGGCGGTGGGCCAAAATCTTGCGGCCATCCGCCGTGCGCATTCGGGCGCGAAACCCGTGTTTTCGTTGCCGTTTTTTTACCGATGGATGATAGGTGCTATTCATAAATTTTCCCCGATTAGTATGGATCAGTTTTCAGCGGCCGGTCTTCAACTGGAAGGCCGTAGATCGGCAATGCAAATGGCAATGATCCATTTTTGTGCGTGCTTGTCAAGCTTGGAGCTTAATTAATGCAGATATTTAATGGCGATGAAGCCGCCAACCAGCAGGACGCTGAAGAGGATCGTTAGCAGTTCGAAATAGCGGTCAATGAATTGCTTGATCGGCGGTCCAAAGAAGTAGAACAGTCCGGCCACCAGGAAGAAACGCAGGGAGCGGCCGATCAGCGACGCCAGGACCAGGTCCTGCCAGAACCGGATCTGACAGATCCCGCCCGCGATGGTGAAAACCTTGTAAGGAATGGGCGTGAAGGCCGCCGTAAAGACATACAGAAAGGCGTTTTGCTGGTAATAGCCCTGCACCTTGGCAAAGGCTGCCTGGGCTTGATAAAGGTTAATGATGGGCTGTCCCACCGTTTCCCAGAAAAAGTAGCCGATCCCGTAACCGGCCATGCCGCCCAACACGGAGCCAATCGAGCAGACCATGGCGAACCACAGGCTTTTGCGCGGCTTGGAGAGCGCCAGCGCGATCAACAGTACGTCGGCCGGGATCGGGAAGAACGACGATTCCGCGAAAGCCAGTAGAAACAATGCCGGCATACCGTATGGTGTATCGGCCCAATGCAGAACCCACTGATACAGTTTTTTAAGCCAGCCAAAGGGGGCTTGATACCAGGCTGGGGACGGGGGAAGAGTTGATTCCATACGGAAACCCATCAAATCAAATACGAGTGTTCCCCGACGAACATGCCGGCGGGGAACACCAAGTCACGTTTGACAGATCGCCGCTTAGAAATAACAGCGCACACCGGCCTTGAGCCCGAGATCATTATTCTTGGCGTCGTCATTCTGGACGAAGGCCTTTTCAGTGGCCAGATCGAAATACAGTTCCGAATAAATGGCCACGCTTTCCGAGAGGAAGAATTTCAAGCCGACGGCAGGTTCCCAGAGAATATAATTATGCTCCGCGGTATTGCGATAATACTGGCCGAAACAGTACTGCAGGCGCATGGCGAAGTAGGGCATGATAAACGCGTCCAGGTCCAGGTTGGCTTCCCCAAAGCCGCCCAGTCCGAGGCCCATATCGTAGCCATTATAGCCCCAGTCCACAATGCCGCCGAATTCGATGTTGTCGTACACGAAATAGCCCAAACCGCTTTCGACCAGCCAGTTCACTTTGCCCTGCGGGTTGCTGAAATCCATTTTACCGCCCAGCCGCAATTCCAGGGTGTCCATCGGTATCGTGGCGCCAAAACTGGTTGCCGCCGCCACCATCATCGCGATCAATGCGAGTTTTTTCATGCCTTGTTTCCTTGCCATTAAGGTGTTTGAATCGTGTTCGTCTGCCAATCGTCCTTCGCCAGTGTTCCCGCCAAACGGTAAAAAAACATCACCTCCTGTCTGTGTATCCAATGCGGGCTATGCCCGCAACCCAAAGAATTTGCCCGCTAAACACGCGAAAAGAACGCCAAATTTTAAAAGGAAAATCTTTTCTTTTTTCGCGTCCTTTCGCGTGTTTCGCGGGCAACGTTCCGGTTTCTTTTCTTGTTTTTTATAGCGGTTTCTGGTGGATAAGGATCTAATTAACTTGATGATCGCGTCAGCCTGCCCGCCCGCCCGTAACGCTGTCGCGTAGCGACTGCGGGCAGGCAGTGCTACAGCATTGCAGGCGGGCGACCTTTCGCGGGCAAACTGAAATTGCTTCAGCGTTATCGGCATTATTATGCAACTCCATTGGAGGTCAAGCTAATTTTTTATTTCCCTTGATGCCGGATTTCGTAACGAAAGATGACATCTCATCCGGCAAAATCACTGGTCATTTCAATGACCGACGGAATTTGCTGACTTGGTTCACGAATGCCGGCACGGTGTCGAGCGGGATGGCGCGCGCGCCGGCGGTCAACGGCGCTGTATCAAGAACCAGACAGCGTTGATTGTCCACCATGAGTCCGATGAAAGTGCCTTCTTCGGTAACGACGAAATCACCGGTCTCGGGTCGGGCATTCGGATTGGTGAATGCGTTCTGAAAGATGCTGACCCAGGCGCGCACGTTACGCCGGATGACGAGATAACGCGGATCATGCATGTCAAACGAGGCTTCGATGGTGAAGCTCAAGCCTTCCGAAGAGCGCTTGAAGAGGTGCAGCCCGCCCGTACCCCGCTTTTCCAGGGCCGGCCGCCCGAGAATCTTCATGGGGGTAACATTCGTGATGCCGGCCGCCGTCAACTGCGGGTCATTGGTGACGCTGAACCCAATTAGCACAACGCGTGGATTGTCCGCCAAGGCCTGCAAGGGGCCTTTGAGCAATGTCGAGGTTCGCGCGCCGCTCCGCCGTGCGATGCGGTAATAAACATGCCGCAAGGACGAGGATGCGCCGGGCCAGTTCAGGCCCAGGTCCTTATAGCCGGCGGCTAACCATAACCCGTCCGCCGCGGACAAGAGCGGCGGATATACCACGGCGGCATGCGTATCGAACTGCTGGCCGCTGATATCACTATCCCGGTATTCCTGGGTCAGCGAAACCCGCAGTTCCACCCGGGCATCTCGGAAAGGCCGGAACGGACCCGGCCGCTTGGCGCCGATATCTTCCACTTTGGATGCCAGGCCCTTGATCTGGGCTTGGAGTGCATCCTGATTCTGGCGCACGGCCGCAATGCCCGAAGCCAACTGGTCGGTCCGCCCGGTTATGACCGTTTGCAGGGCGTCCTGCAAGGCCATGTGCTGGGCCGCCATTGCTTCGAGCTTGGCGTCAAATCCCTTGAATTCATCCGGAGTGCCGACGGCGTTCAACGCCGGGACCGATTCCGCCAGGCTGGATACGGAAGCTTCCAATTGCTGTTGGTTCGCGGCGATATCCTGAAGGCTGGTGCGCATGGCCCGGGGCAGATTTGCGGCCAGGGTATTGACGGATTGGAGGGTGGTTTCCATCCGGGCCTGCGCGGTCTGCAGGTCGCCGATGCGGGTGTTCATTAAAGCCTGGCGCTCGGCCACGTCCGTAATCTTGACTTGCGTAACCGTTTCCTGCTGTTGCAAGGTAAGCAGGTTGGTGGAAATGGTTTTCTGGTCGGTCTGAATATCTTTTAGTGCGATCTGCACCTGTTCCTGTTTCTTGTTAATTTCTTCCAGGGAGCGGGTATTCTTGGCCAGGCTGGCGATGCTTTCCTGCTGGCTGGTAATGGTTTTTGCGTGTTCCTGGACTGTCGTGGCCATCCGCTGTTGTTCCTGCTTCAAGGCTTCAGCTTCTTTTGCTTTCTGTTCCAGTTCCTGCTGGCGCGTTTGCAGTTCCTGGCGTTGGCTGGTAAGCGTGGTCTCCAAGCTCGATTTCACAAATTCCAGATCGGACGATTTCCGGTTCAATTGAGCGATGGTCTTTTCCTGGGTCAGTAACTTGTGGCTGATAAGCGCATCCTGGGACTCGCGCATCCAGAGCGCTTCCATGTCGGCGATGGCTGCGGGAGCAAAATCCGGCGCCGGCGGCGCCGTGCGTCCGCCCGCGCCTGCCGCCACCTGCCAATTGTCCGGCCCGGTGATGAACAGCAGGAGCGAGGATACCAGGAAATCCATGATGATGATAAGAATGGCCGGTCGCATGGCGGCTTTATTCCTTCCCGGTGATCAGGCTTTCGCGCAAGGGGTATAGATAAAACAGTCTCAGCACGACGGCCAGGACAATCCCGATCAGCGTCGAAGAATAGGCCAGGAACCGGGCCACGCCGACGCCATACGTCGTAATCAGAATGAAGGAGAAAATCGTCACCGCCAGTCCGCAATAGAGGGGCAGGTCAAGGAAAATGTCCAGGTTCTCCATGCGTTTCAGTCGCGTAGGCAGGTCCGTGGCGGTGTCATTCTCGACATCCTTGATTCGGCGGTGGGCGATCACCCAGCAGATGCCCTGCACGATCAGGATGCCGGCCACCATGATGGCCATGGAGATGGCATTCATATTACCACTGCTCGTCATGGGCCCGGTGCCGTTGCCCTCCAGTTTCAGGCCGCCGCTATCTGTCGCTGGGCCGGGCACCAGCGCTCCCAGCATGAGGAGCAGGCTGATGGTTGCACCGACTGCCGTGGCCGCAATCCAGTAATTTTTCCGTCCCGCGAATTGCTTGACCCCCGCCACGTCGGTTTTGCTCACGGTGGGAATGAGCGATACCAATAAGATGGAGCAAAGTCCCGCCACAACCAAATACTTCAACAGTGTGGCCTTCATGCCAAAGGCTGACCGGAAGGCTAACCAATGCTCAACCAGCCGGGAAGGCACCAGCACCCGGCTGCGGTTGAGCTCGTTCAGAGAGGCTAACGTCACGGCGGGGTGGTCGCCGATCCAGACAACGCCGACCGGGCCTTTACGCACCGCCGCGTACAGGAGGTCCAGGCCCGCCGGCCCCTGTTTCAGGATGACATCAATCGCGCGGGTCGCCGCTTGCGGCGCTTCCGTGCCGGCCACGATCAGAACTTGGGTCAGCTTTGCGGCGCTTGACGGGGTGGTGGACGCCATTTTGATCAGAACCTTGAGCTGTTCAAGGCTCCGCGCCTGCTTGAGCAAGATGGCAAACTCTGTCCAAGTTTTGCACGTCTTCGCCAACTGGTAAACCGGCATGAGCGCATCCTGCGCGGCGGCCA
>JAHIMN010000120.1 GCA_018896395.1 Verrucomicrobiota bacterium
GTCCCCGTTCACATCACCTGTCCCGGACACCGAACGGCCGAACCGGTCACTGACCGCCTCCCCCGATGCCGTCCAATTCGTGGCGCTCTGCACCCCGCCCGCGCTCCCCAGAAATACATACGCCTTGCCCCGCCAACTGCCGCCGCTCGCGTTTCCATACGCGCCGACGATCACGTCGGTGTATCCATCTCCGTTCACGTCCCCGGCCCCGGACACCGAATAGCCGAAATAGTCACCGGCCACCTCCCCCGACGCCGTCCAGTTCGTGGCGATCTGCACCCCGCCCGCACTCCCCAAAAATACATACGCCTTGCCCCCCCCACTACCCGCACCTTCTGCGCCCACAATCACGTCGGCATATCCGTCCCCGTTCACGTCTCCGGCACCGGATACCGAATAGCCGAAATAGTCACTGTTCGCCTCGCCTGACGCCGTCCAGTTCGTGGCGATCTGCACCCCGCCCGCGCTCCCCAGAAATACATACGCCTTGCCCTGCTGAATGCCACCCCCCGCGTTTTGATACGCGCCGACGATCACGTCGGCATATCCGTCCCCGTTCACGTCTCCGGCACCGGCTACCGAATCGCCGAAAAAGTCACTATCCCCCTCGCCCAACGCCGTCCAGTTCGTAGCGCTCTGCACCCCGCCCGCACTCCCCAAAAATACATACGCCTTGCCCCGATAACTGCCCCCACCCGCGTTTTGATACGCGCCGACGATCACGTCGGCATACCCGTCCCCGTTCACGTCTCCGGCCCCAGACACCGAATAGCCGAACCAGTCACTGTTCCCCTCGCCCACCGCCGTCCAGTTCGTGACGCTCTGCACCCCGCTCGCACTGCCCAGAAACACATATGCCTTGCCCCGCTGACTGCCCCCCCCCGCGTTTCGATACGCGCCGACGATCACGTCGGCATGCCCGTCCCCGTTCACGTCTCCTGCCATGGCTACTGACACGCCGAAATTATCCCCATCCGCCTCGCCTGACGCCGTCCAGTTCGGACTTGCGGCCAGCGGATCGATGGTGATGGGAAACTGCGCATTCTCCGTATCACAGACAATGCGCAATAGTTTCTGATTCCTGGTTCCCGCCTTCGCAAAGGCTTCCGCCGTCGTCCCATCGTCGCCTGCATGGCTACGATAGGCGATGGAGGGCAAACCGGCGGGTAAACCCGGTTCCGGATTTTGCCGATCTCTGACCTCGGACAGTTGATCACCGCCTTCCAACTCAAACCATGCCGGCAGAACCTTGCCCGTGGCATCTGTCACCAAAAGCTTATGATACATCAGCACGTCGCCCTTTTCGCTCGTCCGCACCACAACCCGCTGAGCCGTCTGATCCAGAAACACCTGCGCCGTCCCGCTCGTCTCCAACTCTATGATTAGTTTCTGTTTTTCTTGTCTGACTCCTGACTTCTGACTTCTGACTTCTTCTTCAACGATAAATCCCTGCTCCACACCTTCCTTTCCGTTCAGCAACCATTCGGTAAGTCCTTCCGCATATTGATTCTCAAGCCTGTTTTCTTTCACAATCACATGAGGCACACTTTGAATCTTTACATGGTCCAAGCCCGAATAAACAGCCGTTGGTTTAAGTCCAAACCACCACTCGTTTCCAAATTCACGCTTCTGCTTTTCAGAAATATTTTTCTTCTTTTCTCCCGTGGCATCCTGTTTTGGCGATCTGCCCAACCGCATGCCGCCCCCGGCCGGAAACCGCACGTCCAAACCATGGAAAATGTTATATGCCCCGCGCGCGCCTTCACCGGGCAACAATTGTTCGCCAATGACAAAACTGTCTTTTTGTAATACGTCTTGTATTGTTACCCAATCATTCCCAGTCACACCTGCCCGCGCCAAATCGTTATCATCAATCCCATGCGCTTCCGCTTGATTGAATGCATTGCCGGCCATCATCAGCAGGCAAACCAGAAATGTCAGAATGCGAGCCATAAATCCATCCGTACTATTAAAAGATTCACATTATAAGTTTACGATCAGATCATCATCAAGTTAATCATAAACCCAGCCTGTCAAAAAAGTAAAGCCTGGATTACCCACTGAGAAAATAGATAGGGCATTATGAAGGGATGACGAGAATATTCACGCTCTGACCGACGCTCCCTGGCCGACCCGAGTCGTCTCGGGCAGGCGGGCAGGCCCTTTTCGCTCGCTTATTTATCAAGGCGTTGCTACAGTTTTTCATTTTCGGCTTGGGGATTGCGGATTGCCAACGGATTTATCGTCGTTTGCTTCTAACTTTCAGCCGTTGGGGGGATGGCATTTGGTCGCTGGACAATAGGAGCCGTCAGGAATATGATAATTAATTAACAGAGGATAATATGGCGCCTGATTTACAGTGGTTTAAAGAAGCCCGTTATGGGCTATTCATTCAATACGGGCTATATGCTCTGCTCGAACGCGGCGAGTGGGTTATGAATCGCGAACATATCCCGATCGCCGACTATAAAAAACTGGCCGACGTATTTACGGCCGACAAGCTGGATTTTGATGTCTTACTACGGCGGGCCAAACAGGATTGGGGAATGCGTTATGCCGTGATGACTTGCAAACATCATGACGGCTTTTGCCTATACGACTCACAGTTGACCGATTTCACATCGACCAAGACACGGTGCGGTAGAGATCTTGTCCGCGAATTTGTTGATGCCTGCCGCCAACACGGGTTGCGCATCGCGTTATACCACACACTCAACGACTGGATCCACACGCCCAACGCCGTGGACGCTCTGGAACGCCCGCGCGAATGCTATCAGCCCTTCATTGATTACGTGCATGGGCAGGTTCGCGAGATTCTGACTCGTTACGGGAAGATTGACGTTCTCTGGTACGACGGTTGGTGGCCGTTCGACGGACAGGGGTGGCAGGCCGAGAAACTCAACGCCATGGCGCGCCAGTTACAGCCCGGAATTATGGTGAACGGTCGTTGCGGGATTCCCGGCGATTTTGAAACCCCCGAAGGTCATGTCGGCATGGCTCGCGCGGGGCGCCCTTGGGAAGTGTATATGAATCTCAACGAGAGCGGCGGCTATCACAAGGGCGATCACAACTGGAAAAGTCCGAAGGACGTCGCGGAAATTTTGCGGCAATGCGCGGCCGGTCAGGGCAATCTCATGCTGAACCTGGCGCCCAGAGGCGACGGCTCAATTCCGGAACCCTGGGAACGCTGCGTGGACAAAGTCGGCGCCTGGCTCAGGCAGAACGGGGAGGCGATCTTCACCCACGAACGGTTTGTATGCAGTCTGCGCACGGCGGATGGCGCCCGGAGCGACATGACGCATCATGGCCGGTTCACGGCATCCGACCATGCCTTCTACTGGCATATCCGCAATTGGCCGGGCAATCCCCTCCGGTTGACGGGCGTTGAATGCCGTGTCACCGCGGTTGCGGAATTAGCCACCGGCCGACAATTTTCATTCCGACAGGAAGGCAATCGCCTCACGGTTGCAGGCGTGCCGGAAGAGATGGATACCGACATGCCGGTGGTTCTGCGCTTTCAAACCCAGGGTCCGCCGCGGATCTACAATTGCGGCGGTTACAACATACCCAAGGTTGAACACTGCCGCTATGATCCTGTTCCGTCGGAATTGCTGGATATACCGTAACGCACCCGTTGGCATTAAATTAGGCCTTCGGTAACTTTTTCATGTGGGAGGTGTACTACCTGCCCGCAGTGCTACGCACAGCGTTGCAGGCGGGTGTGCGGCGACAGTCGCGGCGCATAGCGCCCCTCCCACCAAGATTAAAATTCCTTAGCATCAAGATCGATTATAAGTATAAACATTGATTGCATTTACGTAACTGCTCAGGTAGCCAGAAATCAGTATGATTGGATGTTTTTGACAGGATTTACAAGATTAACAGGATTGATGAAAAAAGAAGAAGGCCGGATGAATTTGATAATGAGGACAGCGGGTTTCATCAGAAAATCCTGTTAATCCTGTCTAATTTTGCTTGCCTTAAATCCGCTTTATCAAGCTGAGTAGTTACGCATTTGCAAGAAAGGAAAATAGCTATGTCTAAAAACGCTGTCATCCGGCACGCCTTGGAACAGGGACAGGGCATCCTGCGATTGGCGCCGAACTGGGTCCCCCGGTCTTTCTGCATTCCGGGGCGCAGAATCAAACTCCACCCTGACGACTATTATGCCCTGGGGGCGGACCGCGGCGGCATTGATGAACGCTGGTTTGCATCCACGACACCGGCGGATAACGGTCCGAAGACAAGCCCCAATGAGGGCTTGAGTTTCATCGTGTTTAAGGACGGCACCCGCATGGAAACCGTCACGTTCCGTGACGCCGTTGATGAGTTGAAGGGCGATCTGATCGGCGAGCGACTTTGGAAATCATGCCGGCAATGGCCCATGTACGCCAAGTTTTTCGACAACCAGGGGTCCCTGCCGCATCATGTGCATTACGGGGACCGGTACGCCGCCAAAGTCGGGCAGCGCGGCAAGCCGGAGGCTTACTACTTTCCCCCGCAGGTTAATAACTACGGCGCCCATTTCCCTTACACCTTCTTTGGCCTGCGGCCCGGCACAACCCGGGATGAAATCCGTCAATGCCTGATGAATTTCAGCAAGGGTGACAACAAGATCACGAACCTCTCACAGGCCTACCGGCTGGAAACAAGCACCGGCTGGTACGTGCCGCCGGGCGTCCTACACGCCCCGGGCAGTCTCTGCACGTATGAGCCCCAGAAAGCTTCCGACATCTTTGCCATGTACCAGTCCGTCGCGGACGACCACGTCATACCAGAGGATCTGCTCTGGAAGGCCACACCGCCGGAGAAGCGGGGAGATTGCGATTACCTGATCGAGGGGTTGGACTGGGAAAAAAATATTGATCCCGATTTTGCGGCCCATTATTTCATGCGCCCCAGGCCGGTCCGCCCGGTCAGCGCCATGCAGACGGAAGGCTTTCAGGAATACTGGATCTGTTATCTCGCCCGTGAGTTCAGCGCCAAAGAACTGACGGTGCTCCCCGGCCGCACGGTGACCATCCGCGACCGTGGCGCCTACGGTCTGATCCTAATGCAGGGTCATGGCCGGATGGGTGTTTGGGATATCGAAACGCCCGCCCTGATCCGGTTCGGACAGTTGACCCATGATGAATTCTTCGTCAGTGCGGCGGCAGCCCAGCAAGGGATCAAGATCGTCAATCCATCGGCCACCGATCCGCTCGTGATGTTGAAGCATTTCGGACCGGGCAATCCGGAACTGAAGCCTGTGGCTCAGCCTTGACCCAGCCGGCGGAAAGTTCTGGCGCCGCGCGAGGCGGATGGTCTATGCGGGAAATAATGGCCTCAGCAAGCTGAGGCCCTACTGTTGCCATCGCCCGCCTGCAACGCTGTAGCACTGCGGGCAGGTAGGGCGCGACCCCCGCTCAGAGCGGGGTAAACTTGCCTGCCACGCGCTGCGCGTGGCGTCGCGCCATTTCGGCAAACGCCCCCGTAAGGCATTACTTATGCCCAATTTTTCCGCCCCAAATTTTCCGCTTGCGTTCCGGGCGCGACGTGATAGGGTATGCGCTCATTGAGTCCCGACTCTCTGCGAGATCGGGACGGAAGCGAGTGTTCCCCCGTGCCACGGGGGAGAACCAAAGCGGATTGTTCCGATTCTCTTGCGAGGAAAGGGACCAAAAAGGAGGACCTGTGGCTGATACAAATGAATTGTCTTTGACCGTCAACGTCAACGATCTATTGGATGCCGGCCTGCACTTCGGCCACCAAAGCAAACGGTGGAACCCGAAGATGAAGCGCTTTATTTTCGCCAAGCGCGGCGGGATTTACATCATTGACCTGGCCAAGAGTTTGGCCCAACTGCGGGAAGCCCAGCGCTTTGTTTATGAAACCGTCGCCCACGGCAAGGGTATCCTCTTCGTGGGTACCAAGAAAGCGGCCCAGGAGATCATCAAGGAAGCGGCCACCCGGTGCGGCCACCATTACATCATCAGCCGCTGGCTGGGCGGCACGCTCACCAACCATCAGAACATCGCCAGCAGTATCCGGCACATGCGTAAAATCCAGGAGCTCGACACGAACGGCTCCCTGGCCTCCATGCCCCAGAAGGAAGCCTCCCGCCTGCGGCACGAGCAGGCCCGCCTCGAGCGCAACCTGAGCGGTATCGCCAACCTCGCGGGTATGCCGGGCGCGCTCATGGTCGTGGACGTGAACCGCGAAGCCATCGCCGTCAGGGAAGCCAACCGGATGGGCATTCCCGTAATCGCCATCGTGGATACGAACACCAATCCCGATCCGATCCAGTATCCCATTCCCGGCAATGACGACTCAACCCGCGCAATCAAGCTGATCATCAACGTCATGGCCGAGGCCATCATCAAGGCCGAAGCCGAATACGCCGTGGTGCGGGCCCAGGAACAGGCCGCCGCAGCCGCCGCGGAAAAGGAGCGGCCCGCCATGGAAGCGTCGCGCCCCAGGGCGCGCAAGGAACGTGGAGGCGACCACCGGTCCCGACTCTCTGCGAGGTCGGGACGGCCTGCGCAGGGCCGGGGCGCATCGGCGGCGGAAAAGAAAGCGGGCGCTAAAGCCGAAGCGGCAGAAAAGCCGGAAGCCCCGGCGGCCGACGCCAAGCCGGCCTGACCTGAATTAGGCCGCAGGGGCGGCAACTGTTTCATGTAGAGCCGACCCCGCCTTGTGCGGGGTAAACTTTATGCTTGCCACGCCTAAGGCGTGGTCGGCTATCATAGCCGGTGTAAAACCGGCTCTACACGGATTGAAATTCCTATGTATTGAATTAGGCCTCCAAAGGTGACGACAAAGAAAATCATGGATTCCCGAGCTTACTCCGCCGAAGTAAAGCCTTCTGGCTACGAAGGCCGGATCAAGTCGGGAATGACAAGCACTCGTATCCATTCTGTCATTCCCGTGAAAACGGGAATCTAGAATATGTTTTACATTGAAATTCCTATGCATCGAATTAAGGAACGCACGTTATGACGGAAATTTCAGCGGCATTGGTTAAGGAACTGCGCGAAGAAACCAACGTGGGCATGATGGAATGCAAGCGGGCCCTGGTCGAAACCAAGGGCGACAAAGTTGCGGCCATCAAGATCCTGCGCGAGCGCGGCGTCGCCATCGCGGCAAAAAAAGCGACCCGGTCGGCCAACCAGGGCGTGATCGCCTCGGCGATTGTCGGCGGCGGGCAGTCGGGAAGCCTGATCGAGGTGAACTGCGAAACCGACTTCGCGGCGAAAAGTCCGGGCTTCCGGACCTTTGTGCAGACCCTGGCGGAAAAGGCCGCTGCTAACGACATCAACCTGGCCGAAGCCGCCAGGGCCGAAGTCACGGCCAAGATCGCCGAAACGGGCGAAAATATTATCGCGCGGCGCGCGCTCCGCTATGCCCTGCAGGGCTTAGGCGCGGTGACGAGCTACATCCACCACGGCAGTATGATCGGCGTCCTGCTGGAAGCAGGCTGTCAGCAGGCCGCGACCACGGCGAACCCGGTATTCCTGGAAACCATCAAGGATTTATGCCTGCAGGTCGCCGCCGCCAATCCCCGGTTCCTGGACCGCCAGGGTATTCCGGCCGACGTCATCGCCGCCGAGCGCGATATTTGCGCCAAGCAGGTCAAGGGCAAGCCGGAGGCCATCGTGGATAAGATCGTGGACGGCAAGATGAAAAAGTATTACGAGCAGGAGTGCCTGGTGGATCAGCCGTTCATCAAGGATCCGACCAAAACCATTACCGCCCTGCTAAAGGAAAAAGGCGGCCTCGCGGGCGATATCCTCACCGTGCGGCGCTTCGCCCGCTTCCAAGTCGGCGAAGCGGTCGGATAGCCCCGACATGAAAATTCTGGTTACAGGCGGCGCCGGTTATATCGGCAGTGTCACGGCCGAACGGCTCCTCGATGAAGGCCACGTCGTGACCGTGTTCGATAACCTGGAGCGCGGCCACCGCGAAGCCCTGGACCCCCGCGCGCAGTTCATCGCCGGCGACCTGCGCGACAGTGCGGCCATCGAACGCGCCCTGATCCAAACCCGGCCGGAGGCCGTCGTCCACTTTGCCGCCTACGCGCTGGTGGGCGAATCCATGGAACACCCCGAGGCCTATTTCGGCAATAACCTGCGCGGCGGCATCAACCTGGCCGAGGCCATGCTGAAGGCCGGCACGCGCCGGATCGTGTTTTCCTCCACCTGCGCCACCTACGGCCAGCCCGAACGCTCGCCGATCACGGAGGATACGCCCCAGGCGCCCACCAACCCGTACGGCGAATCCAAGCTCATGTTTGAAAAAGTGCTGACGTGGTATCAGCGTCTGCATGGTTTCCAAACGGTCTTTCTCCGCTATTTTAACGCCTGCGGCGCCTCGGAAAAATACGGCGAGGACCACGACCCGGAAACGCACCTGATTCCTAATATTTTGAAGGTGCCCCTGGGCCAGCAGGCGGCCGTGAGAGTGTTCGGCGACGATTACGCTACGCCCGACGGCACCTGCATCCGCGACTACATTCACATCGCGGATTTGGCAAGAGCGCATTGCCTGGCGCTGGTCAAGGATTTTACCGGTGCCGTCAACCTGGGCACGGGCGATGGCTATTCCGTGCGGCAGGTGGTGGATATGGCGCGCCGGGTAACGGGGCATCCAATCCCCATCGCGCAACAGCCACGCCGACCGGGTGATCCCGCCCGCCTCGTGGCCGAAGCCGCCAAGGCCGAGCGCGTACTCGGCTGGCGTCCGCAGCACAGCCAGCTGGAAGAAATCGTCCGCACTGCCTGGGCCTGGCATCGCACCCACCCGCGGGGGTATGGGAAATGACGGCTTGCCCTGCGAAGCCTTGGCGAAGCAGGGACGACGGAGCAGAGAAGCAAACATCGAACATCAACCCCGCGAAACGCGGGGCAAGCATCGAATTTATCCCGCGTTGCGCGGGACGCCGAACATCGAATGACGGAATAAGAACGAAGAATAACCAGAATCAGCAAGGAGAAACCCATGGCTCCCAAACAACCCTCCAAACCGGAAGAAGTCAAGAACACCAAGAATACCAAGGTTGACCTGGAAAGCGTGTTGGCGCAAATCCAGAAACAGTTCGGCGAAGGCGCCATCATGCGCCTGGGCGATGCCTGCACCCAGGTGGCGATCCCCTGTATTTCCACCGGCTCCTTCTCGCTCGACATGGCGCTCGGCATCGGCGGCCTGCCCCGGGGACGCGTCACCGAAATTTACGGACCGGAATCGTCGGGCAAGACCACCCTGACCCTGCATGTCATCGCCAACGCCCAGAAGGGAGGCGGCGTAGCGGCGTTTATTGATGCCGAGCACGCCATGGATCCGCTCTATGCCAAGAAAATCGGCGTGAACATTGATGACCTCCTGGTGTCCCAGCCCTCCTCCGGCGAGGAGGCGCTGACCATCGCGGAGACCCTGATCCGCAGTAACGCCATAGACATCGTTGTGATTGATTCCGTGGCGGCCCTCACGCCGCGGGCGGAAATCGAGGGCGAGATGGGCGACCCGCAGATGGGCCTGCAGGCGCGGCTCATGTCCCAGGCGCTGCGCAAATTGACGGCGGCCATCTCGACCTCCAAGACTTGTTGTATTTTCACCAACCAGCTGCGGGAAAAAATCGGCATCATGTTCGGCAACCCGGAAACCACGCCCGGCGGCAAGGCATTGAAATTTTACGCCTCCGTGCGGCTGGACATCCGCAAGATCGGGTTCATCAAGAACGCCACCGGCCAGATCGTCGGCAACCGCACCAAGGTGAAAGTGGTCAAAAACAAGGTAGCCCCGCCGTTTATCGAGGCGGAATTCGACATCCTGTACAACGAGGGTATCTCCTGGTCCGGCTCCATCGTGGATGCCGCCATCCATTACAACGTGCTGGACAAACGGGGATCCTGGCTCTCGTTAGACGGCGAGCATATCGGCCAGGGCCGTGAATCGGCCGTCGAACTGGTCAAGGCCAACCCGGAGATGCAGAAAAAACTGATCGAGAAAATCAAGGAAAAGATGAAGGTTGCGCCGGCGGTATGAAATGCTGAAACATAAAGCAGAGGTCAGAGATCAGCAATCCCGCAAATATCCGAAGATATTTTACCACGGATATCACGGACCTGCCCGCAGTGCTACAGCATTGCAGGCGGGTTTCACTGATAAGGATCCGACCGTCTGATTGTCTGACTGTATGTCCATACCTCTGTTATCCGTGCCATCCGTGTAATCCGTGGTGAGTAGTTACTCCGCAATCAGCAATCAGAAACAGCATGACGGCCGACGAACTAAAATCACTGTACCTGGGGTTTTTCCGCAAGCAGGGGCACACCCTGATTTCGGGCAGTTCCCTGATTCCGCAAAACGATCCCACCGTGCTGTTCACCACCGCCGGGATGCACCCCCTGGTGCCGTACCTGCTGGGTGAGTGGCATCCCGCCGGCCAACGGCTGTGCAACGTCCAAAAATGCATCCGCACGGGCGATATTGACGCCGTCGGCGACGCCGGCCACCTGACGTTCTTCGAAATGCTGGGTAACTGGTCGCTGGGCGATTATTTCAAGGCCGAGGCCATCGCCTGGTCGTTCGAGTTCCTGACTTCCAAGGCCTGTCTCGGGTTCGATCCGGCCAATCTCTACATCACGGTCTTCGAGGGCAACGACCAGGTGGCGCCGGACCAGGAATCTTTCGAAACCTGGAAAAAGCTGGGTATTCCGGAAGCGCACATATTCTTCCTCCCCAAAGAAGACAACTGGTGGGACCCAGCCGGCCAGACCGGGCCCTGCGGACCCGACACTGAAATGTTCGTGGATACGCTCAAGCCCGTCTGCGGGCCGGCTTGCCGGCCCGGATGCGGCTGCGGTAAGTTTTTTGAAATCTGGAACGACGTCTTCATGCAGTATAACAAGTTGGCCGACGGCTCCTACGTGCCGTTGGGCCAGCTTAACGTGGATACCGGCATGGGCGTCGAACGCACGATCGCCATGTTGCAGGGCAAGCGCTCGGTCTATGAGACCGAACTTTTTGCGCCCATCATCGCGGTCCTTGCGGACGGGTCGGGCAAAGCCTTCGAAGAGTCGGAGGATGTCACCCGCGCTTTCCGTGTGATTGCCGATCACCTGCGCAGCGCCGTGTTCATCCTGGGTGACGAGCAGGGCGTGACGCCCAGCAACCTGGGCCAGGGCTATGTGCTCCGGCGGCTTATTCGCCGCGCCGTGCGGCACGCCAAGAAGATCGGCCTGCGCGGCGGGTTTTCCAAAGCGGTGGTCGAAAGCGTCGTGGCGACATATCATAAAGCCTATCCGGAGCTGGAACGCCGGCACGAGCTCATCGTACGCGAACTTGCGACCGAGGAAGAGAAATTCGAAAAGACGCTCACCCAGGGTCTGGAAGAGCTCAACAAGGTCCTGGCACAGATCAAGACGCACAACCAAACCGCGCTGGCCGGCCGCGTCGCGTTCCGGCTGTACGACACCTTCGGGTTCCCCGTCGAGTTTACGGAAGAAATCTGCCGCGAACAGGGACTTTCCGTGGATAAAGCGGGTTTCGACAAAGCCTTTGCCAGGCACCAGGAGGTGTCCAAGCAGGGGGCCGCCAAGATGTTCAAGGGCGGGCTGGCCGATAACTCGGAGGCCACCACGCGCCTGCACACGGCCACGCACCTCCTGCATAAGAGCCTGCAAATCGTGCTTGGGCCTCACGTCAAGCAAAAGGGCTCCAATATCACGGCCGAACGTCTGCGGTTCGATTTTTCACATCCCGCCAAGCTGACGCCCGAAGAACTCTCCCGGGTGGAGGCGCTGGTCAACGAGCAGATTCAGAAAGCCCTGCCGGTCACCATGGAGGTGATGACCCTGGAGGAAGCGAAGACGTTGAACGCCACGGCCCTTTTCGCGGCCAAATACGGCGAACAGGTCAAGGTTTTTTCCATCGGCGGTTTTTCGAAAGAAGTTTGCGGCGGGCCGCACGTACCGAACACCGCCGAGCTCGTCCGCTTCAAGATCCAGAAGGAAGAAGCCTCCAGTGCCGGCGTCCGCCGCATCCGCGCCGTGCTGGGGTAAGGACCCGCCCAGTCTTCATTCGACGTTCAATAGCTTGCCCTCCGAAGCGCTCGGGCGCAGGAGGGTTGGGCGTTCCTCCGACGCTAAAGCTATGGCGGACAAGTCGGCGTTTGCTTCAACTGCGGTTTCCCAATTTTGTGCTAATTGATGACGCCTACTCCGCCGCCGCCGCAGTCGGCGCCCTCCCCAGCGTTTCGTCCATGAAGCCCTGGAGATCGCGCGGGTTTTCGAAGATGGCAAACGTGGTGATCGAAATGAGTTCGGAGCCTTTCAGCCATTTTTGCTCCACTTGCGCGGAGCCGATCGTTTCCAGCTCGAAGGCGCCCATATCGGCATCGGAATTGAAAATACTGTAATTATCGGCGGCGGAGGCCGGGCCCTGGGGCTGGTCGTTGTCGGCGATATTGAAGTAAAGGCCACCGGCTACGCTGCAATTTTCGCGTACACAGACCAGGCGCCGGGAGAGATCGTAAAATCCTATGAACCGCGCGCCAGCCGCCTGTCGAATGCCGATCTGGCCCTTGCGCCGGGCATCCGTTTTGTAGGTGAACCCCTGGGGGGCATATGCGATGCGCTCGCTGGGGTGCTCGTAAAAATCAAAATTTATGGCTTGTTCCGGATGGACCACGGCACAGAACGAGATCGTCTGGCCGGTGCCCTCAAACTGTTCGAGTGTCCAACTGGCAAGTAGCGCCGCATCTACAGGCACCTTGTTCAGAACGGTGAACGTATCGGTCGTCTGGTACGAAAGAAATCCTTCCAGGTGGTATCGCTGAAGGCCGAGAGGCGGCTTGGGAATAAGCCGGAAGGCCCGTTGCATGCGGGTTTCAACCTTGGTTCCGGCGCGGTTGACGAGCGCAATCTGTTTCTGCAGGACAGCCGCGCGATCGTTAAGGGCACCGACCA
>JAHIMN010000309.1 GCA_018896395.1 Verrucomicrobiota bacterium
AAAAACTGGGAATCGCGGCATAAACTACCTTTTCATTTATACAACATGTTGGTTTTAACTTTTTGTTAAGAAACTAAACAATGAAGGTTCGCACAGTAAAAGTTGGCAAGGTCAGCATTGGGGGCGGCCATCCGCTGGTCTTGATTGCAGGTTCTTGTGTCATTGAAAGTCGCAAGCAGTGCCTGGAGCTGGCCGGCCGGCTGGCGCGTCTGGCGGCAGCCGAACGCATCCCCTTTATCTTCAAGGCCTCCTTCGACAAGGCCAACCGTTCTTCGCATGCCTCGTTTCGCGGACCGGGCCTGGTGCGCGGCCTTGATATTCTGGCGGAGGTGAAGGCCCGCTACGGCTTGCCGGTGTTGACCGATGTCCATCACGAAACCGAGGTGCCGCTGGCGGAGCGCGTGGCCGATATGCTGCAGTGCCCGGCCTTCCTGTGCCGGCAGACCGATTTGATCCTGGCGTTAGGCCACAGTGGTAAGCCGGTCAACATCAAGAAGGGGCAATTTCTGGCACCCGGGGATGTTCGGAACATCCTGGCCAAGCTGGAAAGCACGGGCAATCGCCAGATCGTGATAACAGAACGGGGCGTAAGCTTCGGCTACAATAATCTCGTTGCCGATATGCGCAGTCTGCCGCTCCTGCGGGAATTCGGCTATCCCGTGGTATTTGACGCCACCCACAGCGTACAGTTGCCGGGCGGGGCGGGAGACCGGAGCGGCGGTGATGCCCGGCTGGCGGCCACCCTGGCGCGGGCCGCAGTTGCGGCGGGTTGTGACGCCATCTTTATCGAAACGCATCTCAACCCGGCCGAGGCGTTGTCCGACAAGGATACCCAGTTGCCGTTGGCGCAGGTAAAGAAATTATGGCGTCTGCTCAGCCGGATTGACCGGTTGGTGAGGAAATAAAGAAAAGCAACCACGGATGGACACAGATAAACCTGGCGCGCCATGACCGAAACCAGAATAAAAAGACAAAAGCGAAGATTTTTACCACGGATTTCACTGATGGCACGGATAAGAATATGAAATGACTGATTCATTCCGTCCTACATCCGTGTTATCCGTGTAATCAGTGGTTAACATTCTTTCAGGTGCAGTATGAATATGCGACAAAAGCGGAACCTGTTCGGTTTGGCGGTGGTTCTCTTGCTGGCAGCCGTGACGGTTGGTCAGGTGCTAAAAGGATTTCGCTATCCGGACTACGATGAAAAGGGGCAGTTAAAATTCGAGATTACGGGTGACGAGGCGCAGGTCCAGCCCAACGGGCTGATTAAAATCAAGAATCTGAAAATGACGTTTTACGAGCAGGGCAAGGTCATGATGCAGGTATCCACGCCGCAGTGCCTGTTCGATCGTGTGAAACGCTCGGCCGTATCCTCGTCTGACGTTTGCGTAGCCCGCAAGGAAATTGAGCTGACCGGCCGCGGCTTTGAGTGGAATGCGCAGGACGGGCGCATGAAAATTTTGTCGAACACGCGAGTGGTTCTGCGCAACCTGAGCACGAAATCCACCGTGGAAGGAGCGCCGCAACCATGAGGTGCATGGTCGTCCTGGCGATGCTTGGCCTGGCGTGGAGCGTGGTCGCGGTCGAGCCTGCCCGCAATGCTACGTCCGTCAGCCGACGGATTGCAGGCGGGCCCGCCAAGCCGGCGAAGGCCGCAGAGGATACCAACAGCACGGTGATCACATCAACGCAACTCAGTTTCGATCAGCAGAAGCGTAAGGCGGTGTTTGAGGAAAATGTGGTGGTAACGGATCGTGAAATCAAAATCCTGTCCGATCGCCTGGAAGTGTTCTTCACCGAAGACAACAAAGTGGACCGGATCGAAGCCGAAGGCCACGTGACGATTATCCGCAACGATTTGAGGGCCACCGGCGATAAAGCCAGCTACGACATGAAAGAGGGCAAGATGCAGTTAACGGGTAATCCCCGCATTCAGCGGGACCAGGATACGCTGACCGGGGAAACGGTGACGCTGTGGCGGAATTCCAGGCGAATTCTCTGTGAACCGAATGCCCGGCTGGTAATTGCCTCGGAGCAGGAAATAAACCGATCTTTTAAATAGCAAGGCCGAACCATGGAATCCTTGATTACAACGCACAATTTGGTTAAAACCTACCATGGCCGGAATGTCGTGGATGGGGTCAGCATCCAGGTTGGGCAGGGCGAAGTGGTCGGCCTGCTGGGACCCAATGGGGCCGGCAAAACCACCAGCTTTTACATGATTGTGGGACTCATTGCGCCGAACGGTGGTCAGGTGATATTCGATCGGCATGACGTGACGCATCTGCCGATGCATCGGCGCGCGCGTCGCGGGTTGGGCTATCTTTCCCAGGAGCCGTCCATTTTTCGAAAACTGACCGTGGAGGAAAACGTAATGGCAATCCTGGAAATGTTGCCGCTCTCGGCGGACGAGCGCCGCGAGCGGATGGACAGCTTGTTGGAACAGCTTAGCATCAAGCGCCTGGCCAAGCAGATGGCCTATACGCTCAGCGGCGGGGAACGGCGGCGCCTGGAGATCACGCGGGCCCTGGTAACGAATCCCTCGGCCATTCTGCTGGACGAGCCATTCAGCGGCGTGGATCCGCTGGCCGTGTATGACGTACAGGAAATCATCCGCGACTTAAAAAAGCGCGGCTTGGGAATTTTGGTAACGGACCACAATGTACGGGAAACCCTGACCATCGTAGATCGAGCCTACCTGATTTGCGACGGCAAGGTGCTTCGCGAGGGAACCAGCCAGTTCCTCATTGAGGATCCGTTAAGTCGGGAGCTGTATCTGGGATCCCGGTTCAGTATGTAACCATGGTGACTACTCGGAAGGTTCAACGGTTCAAGAGTTCACGGTTCATCGGTTGAAGGCAAACAGGTTGGAGTAACGGATGCGCCGTGATACATGCTTCCTGTCTGCCGTGCCCGGCATGGCACGGGCGGGAGCGTCGTGCGACTTGCGGTCTTGCTCCAACTCGCCTGGGCGAAGCGCTATGGCGGAGCCTGGTAACCGGTGAACCATTGAACCGTGAACCCGATAACCTTGTTCGCAGTTTGATTTGTGTCTGAGTAATTACGAACCGTGAATTTAAACACCCCAGTAATTAAGGGAGAGCATGCGTCATGACGATTAACATTACCAGCCGCCACGCGGATATTTCTGACACCCAGAAGACCCATGTGCATGCCAAGTTAGCGGCCGTGCTGGAAGCCTATCCGGATGTGGAATATGCCCACGTGATTATGGATACTCAGAAATTCAGGCATATTATCGAGGTCATTGTGCAGGGCAAACATCATTTGCGCATTGAGGCCAAGGAGGAATCGGACGATATGTATGCGTCCGTGGATAAAGTGGCGGACAAGGTGGATCGTCAGTTGCGGTGCTCACGGGACAAGGCAGTGGATCATAAGCGCGTCAAGCATCGCACCAAACTCGCGGATTTTGAGCAGGAACTGAATCACCAGGTTTAACCCAAAGCAACGGAACTCAACTTATGGCCATTACCGCAAGAGATTTTTTCAAGGCCGTTGGCGATAAAACATCGCTGAAAATGATTGACGGTAGTCGGGGCTTGGCGCGGATTATCCATGAGCCTGCCATTCACCGGCCCGGTCTGGCGCTGACCGGTTTTTTCCAGCATTTTGCTCATCGCCGGGTCCAGGTGATCGGCATGGCCGAGCATGATTACCTTGCGTCGTTATCACGCGCGCGCCGCTACGCCGCCCTGCGCGGCCTGTTTAATCATCATATCCCCTGCCTGGTGATCAGCCGTAATCGGAAGCCCTGCCCGGAAATCGTGGAAATCTCCCGAATTTTCCGTGTGCCGGTGTTCCGCTCGCCGATGATCACAGGCGCTTTTATCAACACGGCCACGGTCATTATGGAAAACCTGTTTTCCCCGACGCTCACCGTCCAGGGCACTATGGTGGACATCATGGGTGTCGGCGTGTTGATTGAGGGACGGCCGGGCATCGGCAAAAGCGAGGCGGCCCTGGCCCTCATCGTCCGGGGCTACAGTCTCGTGGCCGATGACTTCACCATCCTGCGGCGGCATGACGACCGGACGATTGTCGGTGGCTCGTCGCCGGTGACGCGCTACCACATGGAGCTTCGCGGGCTGGGTATCATTCACGTGCCCAGCCTGTTTGGGGTGGCTGCGGTACGCGAGGAAAAAAGTCTGGATCTTATCATAACCCTGCGCAAGGTGAACGAGCTGGAGGACCAGGGGTTGGGCATGGTGCCGGAGCGCCGCAACGTGCTGGGCGTGGATCTCCCGCATATCACGATTCCCGTGGCGCCGGGACGGGAACTGGCCCATATCATTGAGGTGGCCAGTATGAACGAAAAATTAAAGCGTTTGGGTCATGACGCGGCCAAGGAACTGGACGAAAAGTTAATGGGCGTCCTGACGAAAAGGAACCGTTTGCCATGAGTCATTCTGCCGGTGAGAATAATTTGAAAATTGTACGGGAATATGTGATCCAGAACCGATATGGCATCCACGCCCGGCCGGCGGCCATGTTGGTCAAAACGGCTTCCAAGTTCCAGTCGGATGTGACTCTGGAAAAAGGGGCAGTGCGGGTGTCCGGCAAGAGCATCATGGGGCTCATGACCATGGAAGCCAGTTGCGGCGCAAAAATCAAGATCGTGGCCGAGGGAGTGGACGCCGAACAGGCCCTTGATGAAATCGAACGACTGTTCGAGAACAAGTTTTACGAGGAGTAGGAGTACCGATTGCCATGGATGCCGTTCCTCCAGACACAAGCACATCCGGCGAGCTGGTTTTTCGCGGCATCGGCGTGTCCGCGGGCATCGCCATAGGGCGCGCGTTCCTGCGGACGCCGCCGGATGATCAGGTCGTTGAGCGGGATATTACACGCGCGGATGTGCCCCGCGAGATCGCGCGTTATGAAGCCGCCCTCATCGCGACCCGCCAACAGATTCGTGCAATCCAGAAGGATTGCGATCCCGACGTGGCCGGCATATTTGATGCCCACCTGCTGTTCCTGGATGATGGCCCCTTCATTAAGAATGTGTTCACGGGGATCGAGGGGCGCCGTAAAAATGTGGAGGTCGTGCTCCGGGATGTGGCCGCGGGTTTTATGCAGTCGCTGGCCCGGGTCAAGGACGAATACTTGCGCGAACGGGCCAACGATGTGCAGGACGTTGCCCGCCGCATTTTGCACAACCTGGCCGGTAAACAGGTGACGCTGGCGGACATTACCGAGCCGGGCACGATTGTCGTGGCCAACGATCTGTCGCCTTCGGAAACGGTGTCCATCAACAAGGATCGGGTAGGGGGTATCGTGCTGGACCTGGGCAGTCCGACGGCCCATACCGCCATCGTTGCCGCCAAGCTGGGCATCCCGGCGGTGGTCGGTCTGCATAATATCAGCCAGGAAGTGCGCTCCGGTGACGAGTTGCTCGTGGATGGCGGCAAGGGATTGGTGGTCCTGCGTCCTACGCTGGAGCGCCGTGCGCAGGCCCTGCGCCAGGCGGAGTCCAAGCGCGGCATTGAGATCGAGCTCGGGCGGCTCAAGGGCTTGCCGGCGGAAACGGTGGACGGATACCGGGTCACGCTCTCCGCCAATATCGAGTTGCCGAAGGACGTGGACGCGGTGCTGGCCGGCGGTGCGGAAGGCGTCGGCCTGTTCCGGACGGAGTATTTTTACATGTCGAGCAAGGATCTGCCCACGGAAGAGGAGCAATACGATGCTTACCGGACCGTGGCCCAGCGCCTGGCGCCCGCGCCGGTCATCATTCGCACGCTGGATCTCGGCGGTGACAAGTTCCTTTCCAATCTGGACGTGAACTGGAAGGAGTCTAATCCGTTCATGGGCTGGCGGGCAATCCGCTTCTGCCTGGCCCAGCCGGACCTGTTTCGCACGCAACTACGCGCCATCCTGCGCGCCAGTATCGTGGGCAATGTCAAAATCATGTATCCCATGATCAGCAACCTCGATGAAATTGTCCGCGCCAACGTGATCCTGAACCAGGCCAAAAAGGAACTGTTGGAAAAAGGTCACCCGTTTAACCCGCACGTCGAGATCGGCGCCATGATTGAAGTGCCCGCGGCCGCGCTCGTGGCCGATATGCTGGCGCCCTACGTCAGTTTTTTCAGTATCGGTACCAACGATCTCATCCAATACACGCTGGCCATTGACCGCGGCAACGAACGGGTGGCCTATCTCTACGAACCCACCCATCTGGCCATCCTGCGGCTGATCAAGAACACCATTGATATCGGTCATCGCCACGGTATCTGGACCGGCATCTGCGGCGGCATGGCCAGCGACCCACTGATGACGCCGCTCCTGCTGGGGTTGGGCATCGACGAGTTGAGCGTCAGTTGCTCCGCACTGCCCATGGTCAAGGACGCTATCCGCCGGGTCAGTCTGTCGGAAGCCCGCGAAATTGCCGAGCTGGCGTTGACTTCGCAATCGTCCGTGGATGTGCATGACATGTTCCGCGAACTGACCAAAAAAATTGCTCCGGAAATTCTTGAACTGGTGGAATGATTCCGGCATAATAACCGATTTGTGTGAAAAATAGATGCAGAGGAATTTTAAAGTTGCCATGAGCATCATGTATTTGTAGGAGCCGAACCCCTGTTCGGCGAAAGGCAAAGATCGCCGCATGGGGATGCGGCTCCTACAAAGCAATCCCCCTGTTAAAGTTGCCGAAGGCCTAATTTAAACCGTTATCCCAATGACCTTCTCATGACCTTCCTTCCCAAAAGCGCGTGGCGCTATGCCGTTCTGATT
>JAHIMN010000121.1 GCA_018896395.1 Verrucomicrobiota bacterium
AGCGCCCGATGACCCAGGAGCGTCACCACCGAACTATCCACGCCGCCACTCAGCGCGTTAATGGCAATGCCTTTGCCGACCGTCTTGCGGATCTCCTCGATCTGCGCGTTGATGAATACTTTGGCATCCATGCGGGATACTCCTTGAAAGGTTGTTTACACTGTTCGACGGCATCAGTATGCCATAACTCCGGGAAAAGAAAATGATTCTCTTAGTGCACATCCGGGAAGCAGGCATTGACGCCCACCCAGACCGTCACTATACTGCCCGCATTGATCCGATGATGACAATTCCCAATACAGCGGGACGCAACGCCAGCCCATGACTATCGCTGTTTCCATTCCTGCCGGCCAGGCCGCATGCCTGGGGTCCCTGGTTTCTTCGTTCCGTGCCTCGCCGTTTTCCGATGCGGCCATTGACGCAGCGTTGCACCATCCAATTTGGCCGGCCGCGCCCGCAGTCGCTACGCGACAGCGTTGCGGGCGGGCCGGCGCCGGTTCGGCCGTGGAGGATTGCATTCAGCCCGGCGAATCCGTCTGCCTGGTGGTTTCCGACCAGACCCGCAAGACGGCGCTACACCGCATCCTGCCGGTGCTCCTGCGCCGCCTGACGGGTAGGGGTTGTAAGGTGAGCGATTTTTTTATCCTGGTGGCGACCGGCATTCACCGGCCGCCGACATCGGTGGAACTCGGCAATATCCTCGGCGCCGAAATGGGCGCGGCTTTCGCCGGTCGCATTATTTTTCACAATCCGGATGACGAATCCGGGTTAATTCCCATTGGCCGGACACGCCGCGGACATGAGGTTCGCCTTAACCGGCGGGCGGTGGAAGCTTCCCGTCTTGTTCTGCTTGGCGCGGCGACCTATCATTACTACGCCGGGTTCGGCGGTGGACGCAAGTCGCTCATTCCTGGCCTGGCCGGGCGCGCCACGATTGCCTATAACCACAGCCTGACGCTCGACCCGGAGCAGGATCGCATCCGACCCGGGGTTGAAATCGGCCGATTAGACGGCAATCCCGTGTCGGAAGAGATGCTGGAAGGCGCGCGTCTGCATTCTCCGGATTTCATCATCAACACGGTGCTCGCACCGGATGGGCAGCTGGCCGGGGTCTTTGCGGGTGACCTGGACCTGGCGCACCGCGCCGCTTGCCGGTTGGTGGAACAGATTGACCGCGTGGATATCCGCAAGAAAGCGGATTTTGTCGTGGCCGATGCCGGCGACGCCGGCAACTGGATTCAAGCGCATAAAGCCCTGTTCAACGCTGCGCGGGCGGTTCAGGAAACCGGGCGCATCATTCTGCTCGCGCCGTGTCCGGAAGGACTCGATAATGAGCGTTTCCGGTACTGGGTAACGCGGCCTACGCTGGCCGAAATTTACCGGGGCTTGCGGCAAAGCCCCGAAGTCAACGGTCAGACGGCCTTGTCCACGCGGTTGCGCGGTGCGCGCACGATATTGGTCACCCAGTTGAGTGCGCGGGATGTGGCTGACTTGAGGATCGCGACGGCGCCGGACTTGGGCAAGGCCGTCCGTCTGACGCTCGACGAACTGGCGCGGGCGGGAATAAAGCTCCCGACATATTATCTAATGCCGGGAGCGATGGCGGTAGTGCCGTTCGGGGGAGGCACGTAGAGCGGGGAGCGTAGAGCGTATAAGCAGAAGCAAACATCGAACATCCAACACCGAACACCGAACACCGAACACTGAACACCGAGCAGTCATAATGTTGCGCTACATCATACGCCGCATCTTCCAGATGATCCCAACCGTCTTCGGGGTCATTGTGATCACTTTTATCCTGTTCAATATCGTGGGCGGCAGTCCGGCCGCCATGACGTTAGGTAAAAATGTTTCGCCCAAGGCGCTGGAGGAATTTGACGAACAGCGCGGCTTCAACAAGCCGCTCCTGCTGGGCCGTTGGAGCGCAACGCGGGCGTATGAGAATACGACCTTTGAGCGCAACGCCGGGCCCTGGCGACAGGTTGAGGGCGTCACCTACACGGCGCCTCAGCGCCGTGAACCCGGCCATATCACGCTGGCGCCCGGCAAAGACTATGCCCTGCCGCTGGCCTTCAAGCTGAAGCCGCAAGTAACTTATCAATGGGTTTTGAAATATCGCCTGCTCTCGGGCACGGCAGCGTTCAAGACCGTGCATAGTTATCAACCCGATGATGTAACGGGAGCAAAACCGGCATTGGCCGCCGCCGGCGGCTTTGAGCGCCAAATCCGATTGCTGACTACGAACAGCGCTTGGCAAACGGTCAAAATTCCGTTTAATGCCGGGGCGGTCCCGGCGACCCTTAAGCTGACGGTGCATACCGAGGGCGGGGCGCTGGAAATCTGCGCGCTCAAGCTACGGAGGCAAAACGCGAATTGGTTCGATACCCAATTCGTGTTTTACCTTTCGCAGATTGCGCGGCTTGACTTTGGGAAATCCAATTTTACCAATCAGCGCGTATCGCAGATGCTTAAAGACGGCATCGGTCCCTCGCTATGCCTGACCGCGCCGATTTTCTTTGTCGAACTGGTCGTGGCGGTCAGCATTGCCCTGCTGTGCGCGTTCTTCCGCAACACTCTCGTGGACCGCTTGATCGTGGTGATCGCGGTGATGCTGATGAGCGTGAATTACCTCGTCTGGATTATCTTCGGACAATATATGCTGGGCTACCGCTGGGGGTGGTTCCCCTTGTGGGGGTTCGAATCGTGGACTTTTCTGCTCCTGCCGGTGTTGATCGGCGTGGTCAGTGGACTGGGCGGGAATGTCCGGTTTTACCGCACGATTATGCTGGACGAGATGTACCGGGATTACGTGCGCACGGCCTTTGCCAAGGGCGTGAGTCGTCCGGGGGTCCTGTTTAAACACGTTTTGAAAAACGCCATGATTCCCATTCTAACTAACGTGGTAATTGTCATCCCCTTTCTCTATACCGGGAGTCTTCTGCTGGAGGTTTTCTTCGGCATTCCCGGTCTGGGCAACATGTATATTAACGCCATTAATTATTCCGATGTTGACGTTATCCGTGCCATCGTATTGATCGGCTCGATCCTGTATGTGATCGCGAACCTGATGACCGATCTCTGTTACGCACTCTTTGACCCGCGGGTAAAAATAGGATGAATCACTCAATCACTGAATCACTTAATCACTCAATTTCTTCCTCCCTCTGGGGGGACGCGTGGCGGCAATTGCGTCGTAACCGGATCGCCGTGGCGTCCTTCTGGATCATTGTTGTCTATCTAGCGATGGCGCTCTATGGCGAGGGTGTGTTCTGGTATTTCCATTGGAAGGACATGACGCCGCCCTACCAGCAAACCAATTTGAGGGAGGAATATCTGTCGCCAAGCGTATTCCGGCATCCGTTTGCGGTTTCATCTGTAGACGATCCTGGCGCGGTCGGTTCCCCGGCGGTTGATCATCGCGGCCAACCGGCGGCGAAAAGTGTTGTCGCGCGTTTCCGCACCGGCTTGCGCACATTGGCCCATCATCCGCTCGGTACGGACAACCTGGGGCGTGACGTGTTTCAGCGTACGGTCCAGGGCGCGCGGATCGCGTTCCAAGTCGGGATCATCACATCATGCATTGCCATTCCCATCGGCGTCATCCTGGGATGCCTGGCCGGCTATTTCGGGGGCAAAACGGATGACTTCATTGTCTGGTTATATTCCACCTTCTCGTCCATCCCAGACCTGCTCTTTATCATGGCTATTGCCATGGTGGTCGGCAAGGGCCTGCAGGGTGTGTATCTGGGCATTGGTCTGACGACCTGGGTCAACTTGTGCCGGCTGATCCGGGGCGAGGTGATGAAACACAAGACGCGTCCTTACGTGCAGGTGGCCCATGCGCTTGGGCTGGGCCCTTTCAGGATCATGTTCCGGCATATCCTGCCCAATGTGTTTCACATCGTCATCATAACCTTTTCCCTGCGGTTCCCCGCAGCCATTTCCACGGAAGTTTTCATGAGCTTCCTGGGCATTGGCCTGACGACCTGGGTCAACCTGTGCCGGTTGATCCGGGGCGAGGTGATGAAACACAAGACGCGTCCTTACGTGCAGGCGGCCCATGCGCTTGGGCTGGGGCCTTTCAGGATCATGTTCCGGCATATCCTGCCCAACGTGTTTCACATCGTCATCATAACATTTTCCCTGCGGTTCCCCGCGGCCATTTCCACGGAAGTATTCATGAGTTTCCTGGGGATCGGCGTGCAGGGCGAGCCCTCCTGGGGGATCATGATCAGCAACGCGCGCCTGCGCCTGTGGCAGGGCGTGTGGTGGGAAATGACCTTTGTGACCGCGGCAATTTTTTTCATTGTGCTGGCGTTTAACCTGCTGGGCGATGCATTGCGGGATGCCCTCGACCCGCGATTGAGAACCAGTGAACGCTGACGGCGGAGGTCAGAGGTCAGAGGTCAGAGGTCAGAGGTCAGAGGTCAGAGGTCAGAAATAGTTGGAATGCACAAAACGATTATTTGTCAATTCGTAATTAATTGGGTGTCCATCATTGTTGGACGTTGGATGTTGGATTTTTGACGTTTGCTTAGTCCTTGTCCGTCGTCCGTCATCTGGCGTCTGTCATCTGTCGTCCGATTTGGTATGGTCATGGAAAATTATTTACTTGATGTGGACCAACTCAGCGTCTTCTTCCGGACGCGGACGGAACCGGTCCGGGCGGTGAGCGGTGCATCGTTCAGCGTGGCGCCGGGCGAAACCGTCGCGCTGGTAGGCGAGAGCGGCTGTGGTAAAAGTGTCACCGCGCTGGCCCTGACCCGGCTGGTGGCCGAGCCCGGTTACGTGGCCGGCGGCAGTATCCGGTTTGCCGGCCGCGATGTGCTGGCCATGAACCCGGAGCGGTTGCGCCAGATGCGTGGCGCGGAAATTGCCTATATTTTTCAGGAACCGGCCACTTCGCTTAACCCCGTATTCCGTGTCGGCTGGCAAATTGCCGAGGCGCTCAATCTGCACCGGGCGGGCATTGCCGCCCGGGAGGAAGTCGTCAGCCTGCTGAACCGCGTCGGCTTGCCTGATCCCGAACGCCGACTAAGCGCGTATCCCCACGAGCTTAGCGGCGGTATGCAACAGCGTGTTATGATTGCCATAGCCCTGGCCTGTCGTCCCCGCTTGCTGGTGGCCGATGAGCCCACCACTGCACTGGATGTCACGATCCAGGCGCAAATTCTCGACCTGCTGGTCCGTTTGCAGGGGGAACTGGGCATGGCCATGTTGCTGATTACCCACAACCTGGGCCTCGTGGCCGGCGTAGCGCGGCGGGTCAACGTCATGTATGCCGGCCGCATCGTGGAACGGGGGGCGGTCGAGAAAATTCTGGGTCAGAGCGCGCATCCTTACACGCGCGGACTCATGGCCGCCGTGCCGCGCTTAAGCGGTGGCAAAACCCGCATGGTCGGGATTCCCGGCGCCGTGCCCAATCCGGCGCGACTGCCCTCGGGGTGTCCCTTCCACCCGCGCTGTCCGAAGGCCCAGCCGTTGTGCCGTCAGCAGGATCCGATTGAAACAATCATAACCGAGGACCATCAGGTGCGATGTCACTTTTGGAAATAAATAATCTGCATGTTCGGTTCAGTGCCGGGCACGGTCACGAGGTGCGCGCGGTCAATGGCGTCTCACTGGCCGTCGAACGCGGTGAAAGCGTGGGTCTCGTGGGCGAGAGCGGGTGCGGTAAGAGCACTCTGGGCAACGCCATCCTGCGACTTGTGCGAGTGCAGGCCGGGGCCATTTGGTTTGAAGATAAAAATGTGCTGACGCTCACTCACCGGGACCTTTTTCACTACCGGCGCCGGTCGCAAATGATTTTCCAGGACCCGTACGGCTCGCTTAATCCACGCCTGTCGGTAGGCGCAGCCATTGAGGAATGCCTGGCCGTGCACCGACTGGGCGACCGCGCGGAACGCAAGCGGCGTGTGCGGGACCTGTTGCAGACGGTCGGGCTCGATCCCGATTATGCCGCTCGTTACCCCCACGAGTTCAGCGGCGGCCAGCGCCAGCGCGTTGGCATTGCCCGCGCGCTGGCGCTGAATCCGGTATTTGTCGTTGCCGATGAACCGGTTTCGGCGCTGGATGTTTCCGTGCAGGCGCAAATCCTGAACTTGATGAAGGACCTCCAGCAGGCACGGGGCCTGGCGTATCTGTTCGTTGCCCATGACCTGGCCGTTGTCCGCTATATGTGCGACCGAATACTGGTCATGTATGCCGGAGCGATTGTTGAAGCGGCGGAGGTGGACGCGCTGTTTGCTTGCCCCGCGCATCCCTACACGCAGGCACTGCTAAGCGCCGTGCCGGACGTGGAAAAAGAATTGCGTGCGCGTGCCGCGGGTGCGCGCCGGGAAATCGTGGAAGGCGAAGTGCCGACGGTCACCTCTGCGGTTGCCGGTTGTTCCTTCCATCCCCGCTGTCCCTATGCCCGGGATCTGTGCCGAACGCAACTGCCGGATGAGCGCGAGGTCGGTCCGGGCCATACGAGCCGCTGTCATTTTCGGTCTAATCACGCTAACATCGAGGTGAGCCATGCGCCCGAAGAAATCATCAACACCTGACCCGGAAGTCGTCGCGATCTATTTTCCAAGCTGGCATCCCGACAGTCACTATGCGAAGTGGTATGGAAAGGGATTTTCCGAATGGGAATTGTTGAAAACCACGCAATCATTGTTCACCGGGCATGGTCAGCCCAAAATGCCCTTGTGGGGTTATTTCGACGAGTCCAAGCCGGAATGGATGGAAAAACAGATAGACTTGGCCGTCAACCATGGCCTCACGGGGTTCATATTCGACTGGTACTGGTATGGGGGCGAGAAGTTCCTTCACAAGGCGCTGGAGGACGGTTTTCTGAAAAGCAGGAACAAGGGACGGCTGAAGTTTTCCCTGATGTGGGCCAATCATGACTGGGGCGTCTGGCCTGCCAAATCCGATGTCCCCGGCATGGCGAACATGGTCAACCAGGGCGATACTCTGCTGTTGAAGATGACGCACTCGCCGGAAGACTTGGGCCGGGCGATTGCGTACTGCTGCCTCCATTACTTCAAGCACGACCATTACTGGCGGATTGGCGGGGAACCGGTGTTCAGTTTCTTCGATCTTGACTGCCTGACCCGGCAACTGGGGGGGGCGGAGAAAGCCGCCCGCGCTATCGAGCTTATGCGGAAGACCGTGCGGCGACACGGCTTTGATGGTTTGTATTTATTAGGCAACATCGGGTGTTGCAACGACAACGCCTATTGTTGCGGATGGGGCCGGGTCGGTTCGGCGAAGAGCTTGGGGTTCAACTCGGTTTTCGCCTATAACATCGTGAGATCGCCTTCCTACAAAACGCTGCCGGACGAGATGCCGGTGTACGACTATTCCGAGGTGATGGCCTCGCACGCGTTGTGTTGGGACAGGATAGAAGCCGGCGGTTTGACCCACTTCCCATCGGTCACTACGGGACTGGATGTTTCCCCGCGATGGGACAGACAGACAAAATTCCCCATGGACTTCAAAAAACTCGGTTACGAGCCGATTGTCATCAACAATACCCCTGAAAAATTCGGACAGTTGTTGAGCCGCGCCTTGGGCCGTGTCAAGCCAGGCCGCTTCGGTGAAAGAGCGGTTATAATCAACGCCTGGAATGAATGGACGGAAGGTATGTATTTATTGCCGGAGGAACGGCACGGAACGGCTTATCTGGAAGCGTTGCGACAGGCGGTGACGTCCACCAGCGGCACATGAGGCGCGTAAATTGGTTAAGCAGTAACCCGCATATTTCATGAGCGGATTACCGCCTATGAAAGATGCGCTTCGGCGCGGCATATATTACGCCTTGTCCCTCGACTTCGCTCGAGATCCTGAGCAAGTCCTCCGAGGCTGTAGGGGTTTTCCGCCACAGGCGGATCCGCCTACAATTGTGCCAGGTGGCGACCAGTGCCACATCTTGTGGCTGGTCGCCAGATGGCACAAATAAGATAGCGACATATGGTATCGCCTCGATGACATATGGCGTTATCTTCGGCGGAAGCCTGTAGGCTGTAGGGTAAAACACGGAAAAGCATTTACAAAAACCGGAACTGAAGTTTTGTAAATGTATGCAAGTATCTATCGTTTTTCCATTGTTTTCCTAACAGTCTACAGCCTATAGCCTACAGCCTGAGCATCCTGTGGGATGCTACTGTATTTCATAAATAATTTTTTCATCATGAAATAAGCGGGTTAATAATTCGGCGGGACTTGAACGGTGATGAGCCGCGTGGATTCGCATTTAAAACAACGTCCCCGAATGGGCGTGCCGGCCGGAACGTAAAAAGCGTCGCCGGCTCTCAATTCCACGGGGGTCTTGCCGCGGATTTCCAGCAATAATTGGCCGGCAATAATATAGCCGGCGAAATCCGAGTTGATGGTTTCAAATGCCGGTTTTTCACCGGGAACAAATTCCTCCTCAATCATTTCCAGCTTCATGTCCTTGCGGCGCGGGAAAATAAAAGTATAACATCGATTTTTGTCGGCGACGGAGCGCATGTTTTGCCGCCGGAAAATATAACCTTCGTTGTGCGCCGGCTCCGCGGCGAAAAAAGAACCCAGGTCGCTGCCCATGGCATTGAGCAGTTTGCGCAACGCGGCGATGGTCGGCGAAATGCGGGCGCGTTCAACTCCGGAAATGTAACTGGGGGCAACGTCGGCCAGAATTGCCACCTCACGCATGGAAAGACGGCAGCGCAGGCGCAGGCTCCGCAGGCGGCGGGCGATATCCATTTTATCGGCGGCGGAGGATGGCAGGGAAGCGTTCTTTTTTGTTTTCATATCGGCATTACTCCTTTACGAGATCTCTATTCATTATAGCGAACACATTTTAAAGTCAATGTTTGTTTTATCCGGCGACGTAAAAAAATATTTAAAAAATATATTGACAATAAAACATATATACATTATATTGAACACATGTTAAAAAAAACAAAAAACCGCAGAATAACCCGCGGTTTACCGTGGGAGGTTTGTTTAAAAAAAAGGAGACAAAATGGCACTGTACGAAATCAGGCGTAACGCTGAAAATCAGATTGTTCTCGGGAAGAATGAACGGGAATCCATTGTCATTGGGTCTGAAAACGTCGTAAGGGCGATTATGAAAGCAATCACCGAACGTCAAATACAGGTCAGGCGGCCGGTGACCGTGGCCTTTGACGGCTGGTATGGCGTGGACTGGGCGGCCATTACAAAAACATTGGGGGTTGCCGCTAAACAGGCCGGAAAGGATATTCGTTTCCGGTCGGTCAATGCGGTCTTTAAGGATTCTTCAGCCTTGGCCCGCTACAAGCAGTCTTTTATTACGGATGATCCGTGCTTTGGCCTGGTTAACACCAATGGCCATTTAAGCGACATACTGGATGCCGGCAAGGTTGATGGCCTGCGCAATGAGTTGAGGTCCGCACAGAAAGAGAAGAATGGCCCGGTAGCGGTTGTGGCTTTTGGCGCCGGTGCGGCGGTTCCCGAACTGAGCGAGGCCTATGATCTGTGTTTCTACTTTGACAAGACGCGCCAACCGCTTCTCTGGCAAATGTGGGACGGCACCCTTGCGCCGTTCGGCCGAAATGAGCCGGAACCGAAATACGGATGGAAGGAGTATTATTATTGCGATTTCTACTTATTGGACCGGCAAAAGGGATATATTCTTCCGCGTATGGACTTCTGGATGGAGGCCATTGGCTTTAAGACGTTGAAAATGATGCCGCGCAAGACATATGATAAAGTCTGTGCGATGCTCGTGCGCCGGCCGATCAAGGAAGTCAATATTATTCAGCCCGGCCCCTGGGGCGCCTATCGCTATAAAGACTTGTTCAACGTGCCCGGGCTTGGCTGTAACGCCTGGCACGAACTGGCCGGACCGGAGTTGAGCGTATTGATTGACTGCGGCGGGAAGGAAATGGTTAATTTTCCGTTTATGAACCTCATGCGCCATGCCGATCTGCTCGTTGGATCCTATCTGGTCGAGACTTATCCGGGGCTGTTCCCTCTTGATATCTGGCTGGATGACGGCTATTTCCCCAAACCAGCGCCGGCGGAGCGCATCAGTATGCCGATTCATAACCATCCTTCAACCGATTACGTCCGCCAGCACTTCAAGGAACCGCTTGGACGCTATGAAACTTACTATATAGCCGAGGCTTACGAAGGCGCCAACACCTGGCACGGATACAAAGATGATGCCGATCTTGAAGAGTGGGAAAGGCTTTGCCGCGCATCCAATAATCTCA
>JAHIMN010000122.1 GCA_018896395.1 Verrucomicrobiota bacterium
CCAAAAAACCGGAACTGAACTTTTCGAGGAATGATTGTTTTTCCTCGATATTAGACGTGTTTTAACTTAAAAAACTAACTCTGTGGGATGACACTGATTTGATTTCTAAAATTGATCAGTTCGGACGCGTCCACCTGCATCGTAAGCGTTACCGGAACGGTTGCGGCGCGGCTTTTCAGCATGCGTTCCGCGATGGTTTTGCGCCTGGCCGTTGGCTGAATTGTTTGACTTGATCCAACCGCCGCTCGGACTTTAGACGAATCGTTTACGGTTGCGCCGGACTTGATCGCGATGACGTCTTTTTCGGTAATGCGTCCATTCCTGCCGGTGCCCCTGACTGCGCGCAGGTCAACGCCTTTCTTCATTGCGAGCCTTGCGGCGCGCGGCGAAACTGCCGGCGCATTGACGGTCCGGCCGGCCGAAGATTCTTCCGGCGCGGCTGATACGGTTGCGATTTTATCTTTACTTGCCGCTTTCTTGCGCGCGGCTGACTCGGGCGCAATTATTTGCGTTACGTCCGCGGAAGGCGATGAAACGCTTGCCTCGGCAGGCGGCTTCTCGCCGGGCGCGACCAGATGCCCCAAAACTTGGCCAATTTTGACAACCTCGTCTTTTTGAGGTCCGTTCGGCGGGATCCGCAATATCCCGCTGTCCATAGATTCAATTTCCTGAACCGCTTTGTCGCTTTCAAGCGCGAACAACAGGTCGCCCGGCTTTACCTCGTCGCCGTCTTTCTTGAGCCACTCCACAAAAGTGCCTTCGTCCATTGACCAACCGAGTTTTGGGACTATGATTTCTATGGCCATGCCGGTTTCCTCCATTTATTACAGGCCATTCCCTTCATCATCTGGATTTGCTGTTCAATCACTCAAATGCTGCGCAAGATCGCCATAAACTCCCGAGCTTCTTTGATCGCCTCTTCACGATTGTTGCCGCCAACGCCAAAGAACATACCCACCTTCCCCTTCAGCCGCCGTACATAGTTGAGGCAGTTAGGATCTTTGTGGCTAATCTGTCGCGTCCAGACGCCGCGGCATCGCTCCAGGGTGGAGGCAATTTTTTCGAAATCGTTGAATTCCGGCGAGGGATCAAATCCGATGAAGCCTTCCGTCTTGATGAGAGAATCAAAGTGTGTCTCATATTTCATGCAACAGTGGTATAACATACCGCCATACTCGCGTGAGATCCGATTGTTGTAGGGTAAGAAGAACTCTTCCCAAATCCGAGGTGAAACCGTGACCAGGCAATCGTCGCCCACGCCGGCACCCCGAGGTATCCAAGGCCGCGAAAAAGAAGTGTGTGTTCCACCCCAGCGACCGATATAGGCTTCCTGGATTGTGAACCACTCCAGCATGGCGTCGGTGATCAGATTCAACACGTAATGTACTGCCTGTGGAGCACTTAGGATAGCCTCAAGTATGTCTTCATAATGCCAGATTTGCGTGGCTATGCTCCAAGGACCGGCGGTATCGCAGGGGGTGAGAATCACTTTGCCCTGAGTCGCGGTGTTGTAGTACTGGATGCGATCGAGAATTTGCGGACAAATCCCATCATGGAACAGGTCCGGCTTCTTTAACTTCATGGCTTCTGCCGGGCTGTGAACCGCGGGTTCAAAAAACGGCTGCGCCCCCTCCCGTACAATAAAAGAGGCGCCAAAGGCGGTCGCCAATGGCCCTGTGCCAAAATGGATCAAGTCAAAGAACGGCGTGTTGGTTGTGGCAATACCTAATTCCCTGCTCGCATTGAGTTCTTCAATCTGATGACGAGCCTGTTCAAGCTGACAACGGACATCAAACTCCGGATCATTTATCCGTCTGGCGGAATCGCTGAAACAACTCCACCCTTCCGGTAAGGTCTCCGAACCGATCTTGAATCCTCCCTCCCATTTCCAGCCAACCTGCAAGAGTGGCGTTTCAAGGCTGAAATCCCGGTTCCATAGTTTTCTCCACCCGTTACGCTGTTGGGCAATTAGATCCCACGGGGTCTCCGGAATGTCGAACTTCGGCATCTTGCTTATCTTTATGATGATTTCCCTCCTGACTTCATTTACTTCCCTGAATCAGTGACGGCAAATGCCGTCTGATTCATGGTATTGGTATTATTCCTCTTTCATTGACAATTGAATGGGTCATGTCTTTCTTTGCCCGGCTCGCCGATATATCCAGAGACCGCTTTCCGGCCGGCTCTTCAAGGTCACGGGCAGGCCTTCGGCTATCAGGGTTCGGCCGGTCAGCCGAAGCGTGCGGTTGTCGTCGAGGTTGGTGACAATGTAAGTCCTTTCCGGACACAGCCCGCGCAGCTTCAGGCGGAGGGAGGCCCGCCGGCTTTGCTCGCGGCGGAAGGCCTGCACCATGCCTTCGCCCTTTTCCGGGAGATCGAACTGCCACGCCATCCACACGTCGTTCTCCAGACTGTACTCCGTCAGGGGATAGTAGTCCCCGAAGTAGTAAGGCGCCACCTGCTTGAACTGGGCCGCAAGCTCACGCCAAAGATCGTAATCGACATCATCGCGCCGCGGATCGATCCCAAACCCCAGGCTCGAACACATCATGCTTCGAAAGCGGTACGTGTCCATGGCGCCGATGCCTGTTCCAAAATAGGGGATCCAGAAGGCCATGCCATAGGTAATGCACTGTCCCCCGGCCATTTTTGCCAGGTTGGCGGCATCGTTACCCATACCGGGTCCAAAGTCGCTTCGGCACAGGGGTACGGCGCGCCGCAGGCCCTCCAGATCGTTGCGTTTACCGCCGCTGGCGCATATATCCATCAACATCCCGGGATGCCGGCGCTGCAATTCGTCCCAGTACGCGAGGTGCCCCATCACGTGCTTGATCTCGGTCATCCCCTGTCGATCCGGCGTGTCGTTGGCGCGCCAGAAATCGAGCGGATCCATGTTGAAGTCCTCGCGGTAGATGTCCACGTGTTCGCGAGTCAGGAGGCCGTCGAAGTGTTCGATTACCCACTGCAGGGCAGCGGGATTTCCCATGTTGAGCAGCCGCATTGTCGCATCGTAGGACGTATTGCCGGTGTTTGGAGGCGCCGTAAGAAGCCATTCCGGGTGAGTCTGCGCCAGCCAGGTCCCCAGCACAACCCGTTCGGGCTCAAACCAGAGGACCGTCTTGAGCCCTTTCTTGTGGGCATGATCGTTGGCTTCGCACACGCCGTTTGGGAAGCGCCGCCGATCCGTTTCCCAAGTGCCCGTTTGATTCCAGACGGAGTATCCTATGGCAGGATATGATGCTTCGCAGTCATACCATCCGGCATCGATCCACCAGATATCGATCGGGATCTTCTTCGCTTCATAGGTGTCTATGAATACTTTGTTCGCCTGGACGTTACTGAACCCGATGGGCGCAAACAGCGAAAAGGCCCCGCCGTGGAGCAGAGGCGAGGGGAGGGTTCCGCCCGGTCGGGGCAGGTTGTGCGCGATCATCCAGCGCCGCCAGATGTTTTGCGAGCGAATGCAATCCCCCTGGTAGAACAGCAGGGCGATGAGCGGTGTCCGGACTTCCTCGCCGGGGTGCAAGGTGAAGTGGGTCAGTTCCTGCCCGGCCTTGATGCGCACGCTACCCCGGCCGCCGCGGCGGAACTCCGCCGCCCACTGCCCACCCCATCCGATCGCCGCGATCACGCCGCCCTCCGGCCATTCCAGGTTGAAGAAGGGCATGTGCGCGTTGCAGGGGCGCCCGCCGGACGTGGCGATACGTTGCGCGCAGCCGGGGACCAACTCGGCCACCAGCGGCCGGTAATCCTCCGGCTTGGTTGGCGACCCCACATGGTAGTGCAGACGCACGGCAGGCGCGTCGCCTGCCTGCCCGATCGGCCCGCGCTCAATCGGCGCGTCAAGGCTCTGAAGCTGTTCGATGATCGGGGTGTTTCTTTTCCCGGCGTTCTTGAGATACACCGTCCACTCCACAACCGG
>JAHIMN010000317.1 GCA_018896395.1 Verrucomicrobiota bacterium
CACAGACGTGGTAAGCGGCGTGATAACCAAAAATTTAACCCACGCAACACACGGAAAGACATGCCACCAGGCGAAAAATCGTGAAAAACTTATTAGCGATTCCCCGCCCACTCTTTCCGCGCTTTTCTCCCGATCGCATCGCGCATCGGGATTCCGTGGGCAACAAAAATGGGCATGGTTCACGGTTTAACGGTTCACGGTTGCAGGGTTGTCGGATTTTGGGCGAAAACCCAACCGTGAACCGTTGAACCATGCCGCATTCTTCATTCTGCATTCTGCATTCTGCATTCTGCATTTCTTCAGACGCGTTCCACCTGCCAGTACTCCAGCTCCACCGGGGCCGTTCGACCAAAAATGGCCACGGACACTTTCAATTTGCCGCGATCCGGATCCACTTCCTCGATGACCCCGCTGAAATTCAAAAAGGGACCGTCGTTAATCTTGACGGTTTCGCCCGGCTCAAACTGGACCTTGGGCTTGACTTTCTCTTTCTTGTCCTCGATCTGATAAATAATGGATTCGACTTCCTTCGGCCGCAGGGGCGTCGGTCGCTCGCCGCCAATAAACCCAATGACCCCCGGCGTGTCATTGACATAATACCAGGCACGCTCGTTAATCTTGCCGTCCTCTTTGAACAAGCCGAGCTGGATCAGCACATAACCCGGGTAAAACATCCGGGTGGTCGTATTCTTCTTGCCTTTCTTGACCTCTGATATTTTTTCGGTGGGAATTGAAACATCCCCGACCAAGTCGCTCATTTCCTCCGTCTTTATCCGGCGCAGGAGACTATCCCGGACTTTCATCTCCTTACCTGTGAGCGTATGAATCACAAACCATTGCTTTTCCATGCGTTGTCCCTGTCTTCCGCGCCGGTTGTTACAGAATGCAAAATTGTCTCTCGCCAAGCCCGCAAAGGTTTTAATATTTTCAGGAATATAAATTTTAAGCGCCAAATTCCAAATCCCGCCTATGGGCGGTTGTTACACGCTCTATTCCGTGTCGCACTCTGTCCATAGCTCTTTTACGGCAGTACCAGATAATAAGGACCGTCGCGAGTGTAGAAGGAACCGGAGTGCCAGAAATACCAGTTGCCGGATGAGTCCATGATCGCAGGGTCGGCTTTGCCGTCGCCATCAAAATCACCGGCCGCCGGCTTGCCGGTCAGCCCGAAATTGTACGGCCCGTTCCGGATATACATTGAGCCGGAGAACCAGAAATACCAGTTCCCGGATGCATCCACCATGACCGGGTCAGCTCTGCCGTCCCCGTCAAAGTCGCCGGCCAGGGGTGTTGCGCCCGCAATCGCAAATGGCGCGGACACCCGAGAATACCTGTCCGCAGAGAGCCAGACAGACCATCCGCCACTGGCGGACACGATGGCCGGGTCGGCTTTGCCGTCGCCGTCAAAATCACCAAGCACTGGAGTGCCGTTTACCCCGAACGCTTCCGGGCCGCTCGGGGAATAGTTACGGCTTGAGAGATAGAAATACCAATCTCCACTGGCGGACACCAGGGTCATATCACCGAGACCGTCGCCGTCCACATCGCCGGCGGCAGTTTTGCCGGTCATGCCCAGCCCAAACGGCCCATCCCGGCTATAACTCTGGCTGGAATGCCAGAAATACCATTGACCGGAGTTGTTCATGGCGATGGGATCGGCACGACCATCAGCGTCAAAATCCGCGGCCAAGACGGAGGCCGGCGGTGAAGAAGCGGCCAGCGAAAACCCCTTGACTTGGACCGGATACCGCCCAAGACCCCATCCCCACTGCCACACTGCCCCATCATTTTTTACGGCCGATGCACACCAATGTCCGGCGGCAATGGCTTTGACACCCGAAATGCCATCAACCGGTATTGGGATTATTGACTGAATGGTATCTTCTGGTATAGGATTTGTATCCAATACCATATACCCCCACCACCAGACTGTGCCATAACTGGTGACCGCAAGAGAATAGCTATGACTACCCTCAATGGCTATCACACCGGAAATAAGACTTTGGACTGGAGTGTATCTGTTCGATATGGTTCCATCTCCGAGTTGCCCATAATAATTATCCCCCCAGGCCCACACTGTCCCATCATGCTTCAATGCCAAAGAATAACTATTGCCGGCACTGATTGAACTTACATTGGTCAACCCCCTGACTTGGACTGGCGTCAAACGATAACTATGGTTTGTGCCGTCCCAGTTATATCCCCATTCCCAAACCGTCCCATCCTGTTTCAAAGCAAGAGAATGGTAGTAGCCTGCTGAAACAGCAATTGCATCACTAAATCCTACAACCTGTACCGGTGTGGCTCTATGTATGGTTGTCCCATCCCCAAGTTGTCCAGCACTGTTTTTCCCCCAAGCCCAAACTGCCCCATCATTTTTTAAGGCCAGTGAAAATTCCTCTCCGCCAGAGATGGCTATGACCCCGGATAGTTCCTTCACTTGTACCGGGGTAAGGCGCTGTTCATCTGTCCCGTCCCCCAGCGCGCCATAGTAATTCAACCCCCAAGCCCGAACTGTTCCATCCCGCTTCAATGCCATGGAATGATATACACCTGCGCTGGCTGAGATCACATCGGTTAGCCCGCTAACCTGCACCGGGGTCTCACGATTTTCAGTCGTCCCGTCACCTACTTGTCCAACCCAGTTGCCACCCCATGCCCATACGGCCCCATCGCTTTTCACGGCAAGAAATTGGCCGCCGCCTGCGCTGATATAGGAAAGATTTGCCGCATCAGATGATATTGAAATCCCCACACATCCAAGAAACAGACAGCAATACTTTGCAATGATTTTCATGATCCTACCTTCTATAAGAAGATAATGCTACGCGCTACAGTCTACTCTGGGAATACCCGCTGCCTGAAAGCCAGACATACCAGTTGCCGGACGCATCCATGATCGCCGGGTCGGCCCTGCCATCGCCGTCAAAGTCGCTGGCCGCTGGCTTGCCGTTCATCCCGAGATTATACGGCCCGCTCTTAACATACCCTGAGCCGGAAAGCCACAAATACCAGTTACTAGCTGCATCCACTATGGCTGTATCGGTCTTGCCGTCCCCGTCAAAGTCAGCGGTCAGGGGTGTATCAGTCAAGCTTCCAGACTTTAAGGCCTGGTTTTCCTGCTTTAATTCCTCGATCTGCGCCTGCTGTTCCTGAACAGCTTTTACCAGCACAGGTGCCAGCGATGAATAAGATAAGCCCCATATTTCCCTGCCTCCATCCATCACCCGCCCAACAGCTTCAGGAATTACGTCATAAACCTCCTGGGCGATGAGCCCGATTTCCGTTCCACCCTCTTCTTTCTTGCTTTCTTGTTCCCCTCTTTTCAAAGTGACAAGCGAGTCCTCACGAACATATCTTTTTGGCTCCAATCTTAAAACTTCGGCCAACCCATAATCCAATGGTTCTTGATTTAGTTTTTGTCGCGAATCTGAACCTTCTAATAATTTTCCGTATAGTAGAAACAACTGAAATCCATTTTGATCCGCGGTATCTCTGAGAATAAGGTTGTTCCGGGAATAATTAGACACACGAAATCCATTCTGACCATGCACCAACACAGTCATATTATCTTCCGCCCTCAATGCCAGGAATTGATGACGGCCCCAACCATCATTTGCAGGGGTTTGTATCCGGTAATCTCCGCTCCCGATTTGGATGGTACCCCCTGGAATGCCGATGTCGCCTGAGCCCGGATCGTAGATTGAGCCTGTGACCAGCGCTGACCCATTCCATTTTGGCACATAATCAGGAGTATTTACCCCTACTTTTTTGAGACGGCTGTCATTGGCCTGCACGGCCAAGCTCGCAGCGCTCTCTCCGTCCGTGGCTAACTCCACTGTCCCGCGCGCTGTTGTGCTGGCTACTGCCACCTTTGATCCCGTTATATTCGCATTCGCATTCACGTCTGCATCCATGATAACTCCGGCAGCAATCCCCGGATTCGGATATGTACCGGTCAGGTCTCCCCCTGCTGCCCCACCCGGCGCACGCGAATCACTCAGACGGCTGTCATTGGCCTGCACGGCCAGACCCGCAGTAATCTCCGCGCTCGTGGCCAACTCCACTGTTCCGCGCGCTGTCTCCGTGGCTGCTGCCACCTTTGATCCCGCTATATTCGCATTGGCATTGATATCATCGTCAATGATTGTCCCATTTATTATCGCTGGTGAGTCAATGATATTGGTGCCATTGATTCTGGTTCCAGCGGCCATGTTAAGGTCGCCAGTCATGGTATCGCCTGCTTCATCAACCCACTGGTCAATTACAGTAAGCGCACCATTAGTCAATTGAAAATCATCTCCGCTATAATTCAACCTGATGGTTCTATTGGTTATGGAGATTGGAGCATCGCTAGTGTAGGTCAAGTCAGCAACATGCAAGCCGTTCAGAGTATCCGCATCAGAGGCTCGAAACGCATAGGGAACGGAGACAAATTCCTTTGTCGGTGAAAGAAGGTCTGAGCCAACTCTTACTTCCAGCCATCGGTTCGTGTTGCCGGCAGCGTCAAACGGAAAACAGGACATATCCAGGTTCGTAAAACTCCCCAAAAGCACGCTGAACAGACCCCGTTGCACTTCCACGCTGGCATGGGTCTCTCCCCATACCCAGTTTGCAAGCGCGGGAACCGGACTGTTGGAGTAGATATTGAATGTAATCTCATAGGTCCCGCTGAGCGGAAGACCGTTTGTGTCGGTCAACTTTCCCTGAAAGTTAATGTACCGTGGCACGGTTGGTACCTGAGCGGTGGCCATGGTCGCAGTGATAACTGCAGATACTAACAATGCGGTGATGATGCTTGCCTTCATTGGTGTTCTCCTCCTCTTTTACCGGTTTGGAATACAAAAAAATCTTTGCGGTCTTACCGCTGCATAAAGACACCTAATTGACGATCTTCGTGATATCGTCTTCGCCCTGGAATATAAAGGTTCCGGCATCTCCTTGCCACGTTAGCTCCACGATGAAATGGGTATCGAGCTCTTCTCCTTGCTGCGCCAGCGCTTCTTCAATAGCCTGCCTTCTGAATTTGATAATCATCTCCGTTCCGTCTCCATTGACCTGCATGCTTTCATAGGCGGCGCCATCGCAAGTGGCATCCCTGATCCCGCTCTCAGGATATCCCTCAGGCAGCGAAACAAACGCGGTGAGAATGCCGGGATTGACTTTTAGAGCTTCCGGCTCCAGCCGCACCGAAGCGCGCATCTCGATCAGCGGCGCACCAACTTCAGAGGAGAAGAGAGCA
>JAHIMN010000123.1 GCA_018896395.1 Verrucomicrobiota bacterium
CGGGTTCCAATGTCGTGGTTTCCGTGCTCAAGTCCGGCGCGAAAGGCTATGCAGTGTTGCGAGTTTACGAAGCAACCGGCCAACCGGCGCGCAAGGCAAAAATCAAGTTTTTCGCCCGCGTCACTGCGGCCGAGGAAGTAAACTTAATGGAAGATGCCGTACGGAAACTCAAGCCGAGGAACAACACCGTGCCGCTCGATCTCTGCCCGTTCGAGATCAAGACCATCAAACTGCGGATTCCTCCGTTAAGATGCCCTCACCCGTATGGCAAGATATAACCTTGCTCTGCCCGATATGATTCGGGGAGCAATTGCTATTGCTCCCTTTCATAATCGCCCCCATCTCATCGCCCGAAAATGTAATGCCTATGCCGAAAGAGAGGCGGAAGACTCTGCCGGATTTTGTTTTTAGATTATAGCTTGGTTTTCGGGTGTGGAACATGGTAAAAGCTTTAAGCCTTTCAGGAAATTGAATTATGGTATGCAGATCGAATGTCTATTTGGGAAGCTGGCTCTGCGCGCTGGTCCTGGTCGCGTTCGGCTTGGCCGGATTCGGCCTGGCCGGGTTCACCCTGGCCGTGGAACCCAATGCGCCGGAGGTGACGCAGTGGCTCTTAAAGAGCGACCAGCTTACGGACGCGCCGGGTTTGATGTTCAAGCTCCGCATCGCGGAAGACCCCGTTTCCGAATACTTCCAAAACGCCTGCTTGCCCGCCACGCGCCGCCTGCTGGCCGATTACCAGGCGAACACCACGCCTTCTCAGGAACTGATCCAGGCCGTCGTGGCCGATTTCAACCGCCTAATATGCGAAGATCTCCTGTTCGATGACAAGCTCTTTGACGATGTTGCGCTCTCGGGACGGACCCATGACCTGCTGAGTAAAGAGCCCGGGGCAGTGGATCTGCCCCAGCTCAACCGACGCCTGTTGGAAGACGCGTATTCCAATGAAATCGCCCCGGGATGGATTTTGTCCTGTTTTATGACGGACAAGGATCTGCTGGAACCTCGCGCACTTGCGCTCAGCCTGCGGATCGGCAAGGAGGCGGTATCACGTTACCTGCGCGACTGCCTGAGGCCGACAATCCGCCAACAGCTGATGGACTATACAGGCGCTGCGCCGCCACCGCCTGCGCTGCTTAACGCTCTGATTGCTTCCCTGAACCAGGTGATCCTCAGCGACGCTTTGTATGACAAGGACCGGTTTGCCGAAGTATCCCTGACCAAGAAAACCAAGCTATTGATTGACCAGAAGCCGGAGGGGGATACCCGGGCCCTGATGAACCGGCTTCTCCTGGAAGACGCCTATCCCAAGGCCATTCGCCGGCATGCCCCCTCCCCGATCGAGGTGCAGGCCGACAGCCTGGAGTATGAGCACGAAAAGAACCTGATGATTGGAACCGGTCATGTACTCGTGCGCCGGGACAACGAATCCCTGCGGGGCGATCATGCCGTCGTCAACATGCAGAGCTACGATGTGCTGGCGGAAGGCAATGTGACTTTTGAGCGCGGCAGTGATATCTGGGTCGGCAACAAACTGCGCTACAATTTCAAAAGCCAAAAGGGCGATTTCGGCGGTTTCAGCGCTTTCCTGGATCCATTTTATGCCAAGGCCGATTCATCACAGCGGGTCGGCACCGATGAATATCTGCTCGAAAACGCCAAGTTGAGCACCTGCGAGGGGGACCACCCGGATGCCTATTTCCGCGCCAAAAAAGTATGGATTGTGCCCGGCCGCCATATCCGCGCCCAGCACGTTGTGCTCTACATCAAGGGCGTGCCCGTCATGTACAGCCCGTACTGGAACCAGAACATCGGCGACAAAAACTTCATGAGCATCGTACCCGGGTACAGCAGCCGGATGTACGCGTACCTGTTGACTGAGTTCAATTACCGCATCAGTCGCAAGGTAGAAGCGGCCTCGCACATAGATCTGCGCATGCGGCGCGGCGTGGGGCTGGGCCAGAATTTCATGTGGTCCGCCAGCGGCAACGCCAAGGAGCTTTCCACGGAGCGCAATATGGCCCAAACGGACGACAAATTCTGGAACTATGGCCAGATGCTCCAGAACGAACAGCCCGAAGAGGAACCCAAAGAGGAACCCTGGGCCGGTGACCTGATTACGTATTACACCCGCGACGCCTGGCCCGATGAGGGCGATACCCAGCCCTATAAAATTGACAACGATCGTTACCGCCTGCGGCTTTACCACAACCAGTCATTCGACGAACAGAACTATTTTATGTCGCAGATCAATTACCTGAGCGACCCGAAGATCATCGAGCAGTTCTTCCGCGAGGAATACAAGGCCAGTCCGGAGCCGGATAACTACATCGTGCTGGGGCACCGTGCCGAACATTATACCGCCAGCCTGATGGTCGAAAAACGCCTGAACGACTTTTACACCACCGTGGATCGCTTGCCTGAATTGAAACTGGATTTTTCGCGCCAGAAAATCTGGGAAACACCGTTCTATTACCAGGGCGATACGGAAGCGTCCTATCTCCAGAAGAACTGGGAAGCCAATCTTACCAACATGCAAAATTACGCGGCCGGACGCTTCAACACGGCGCACATGATCTACTACCCGACCAAGCTGGCTGGTTTCCTGAACATCATCCCGCGCGCCGGATGGCAAGGCACTTATTATTCCACGACCAAGGAAGTCTACACCAACGTGACCACGGTCACGACGCTCGGCACCAACAACCAGCCGGTGGTAACTTCAACGACCAACATCCTGGCTCGGGACGCAGACGCCCGTTTCCGTTCGTTACCCGAGCTGGGCCTGGAAACGTCCTTCAAGGCCTTTAAGGTCTGGGAAACGTATCCCGGCGACATCATCAACAACGTGCGGCACATTGCGGAGCCGTATGCCAATTATACTTTGGTTCCCGAGCCCAACGTGACCCCGGACAACCTCTACCAGTTTGACGATATCGACACGCTCGGCAAGGCCAATCAAATTAAGTTTGGCATGCGCAACAAAATCCAGACCCAGCGCTACAACAAACAACAAATGAAAAGCCACGCGGTGTACGACCTGATCAATGCCGACCTATGGGTGGTCTACAACCTGGATCCCCTGCCCGGCCAAAACCAGTTCAGCAACATCTGCTATAACGTGCGCTCAACCCCTTTTGACTGGATGGAATTGAAAATTGACGGGGTATACGACCAGTATTCCAACCAGGTGCAGACCATCAACACGCGCCTGTCGGTAAACGATGGAACACTCTGGAAATATGTCGTCGAACACCGCTTCAACAACGGCAGCAGCAGCCTGCTTAACAATGAGCTCACGCTCTCGCCTTTTATCAACTGGGAATACAGCGTCTATGCCCGCTACGAATTTGAAGACTCCACCATGCAGGCCTGGGGCCTAACCGTCCAGCGAGCCCTGGAATGCATTGCTTATAAAGTCGGTTGTGAATTTCAAGACGATGAATATACGTTCTGGATCCAGTTCTGGTTCACCAAGTTCCCGAAAGTGCGCATGGATGTCGGATTATAGCGGTCCCTTACGCTTTCCGCGCCCGGAAATAGGCCACCTGGTAACTGGCATATACGCCGTCACCCGCCCGGTAATGAGATTCATAATCCCGTACCAGGTACCGCAGGTCCGTGCGATTCAACAATCTCCCCGACCGGGCCAATGGACCGCCCGTCAGGCCCTGTTCATGGAGCTGGCGTAACAGATCCCCGGCTGAGGCATACGCTTGGCGCCGGCTTTCCTCGCGTTCTTCCTCGATGCACAGGCCGGCTTGCACCAGCGCGGCGCGCACGGTTAGCATTGTCGGCAACTGGCGCTCAGGCGGCTTATGCGGCGCCGCGCGCTGGCGCGCGGCAGACAGTTCGGCCAGCGTACCGCGCACCATGAGGGCAAACACCAAGCGACCCCGGCCGGTCAGCATGCCTGCCAGGGTCTCCATGACGCCGGCCATTGGATCCATCCAATGCAAGGCCGAACTGCTCACAATAAGCGGATAAAGCACCTCGGCACGAAACTTGTTTAGATCGGCCAAATGGCAAAACAGCCCCGATGTGCCCCCCAACCGCGTGCGGCATTGCGTCACCATGCCACCGGCCATGTCAAGGGCGTCAATCCGGGCACGCGGAAACAGGCGGCACAGGCGCGCGGTCAACAAGCCCGTGCCGCATCCAATTTCCAGGATGCGATCCGCGGCTTCGTCCTCAGCCAGCATGGCGCTCAGGCGCTCAGCCACAGAGCGCTGGATTGTCGCGGAGGCATGATAGGTCGAGGCCGCGGCCGAAAACCGCGCCGCAATTGTCTTGTGTTCGTCCTTGATCGTCACGCGGCGTCTCCCAGGAAAGCGCGAATATCCGCCGCCAGAAGCAATGGCGCCTGGATCGGCAAGGCATGGCCATAATTCTCATAACAACGCCAGCGACTGACGGCCAGGGCACGACTCAGCCATTCACCGGCCTGCCAGGGCACAATGCGGTCCTCCCGGCCATGCACCACCAAGGTCGGAACAGTCTGTTTGTCCAAGCCATTCCGCATGTCCATGCGTTGAAGATAATCAAGTCCCGGTAGTAATTCGCTGCGGTCCAGCTGGGCAATAGCCAGATTCCGCGGGGCGGCTACGGGACCACTTTGCGGCGCATGCACCTGATCATAATAGGCGGCCAGCACGTTATCCGGCGTCCGCCGAAGCCCCAGGGCCATGGCGCGCAGAACAGAGGCGCTTACACCGGGAAACTCATCGTTTCCCGCGCTGAACCGTGCAGTGCCGCTGATAATAACGAGTCGCTGGAGCAGTCCCGGATATTCCCGCGCCGTTTCCAGGGCAACAATGCCTCCCATGGACCATCCGATTACGCCGACGCGCCCGCCAAAGGTCGCCAGTAGATTATGCAGTCCCACTGCATACCGCGAAAGGCCGGGCGAGCTCGGCAACGCGCCGCTGGACTGGGTTTGCCACAACTCGCCCGTCGAAGTGACTTGAATTGGATGCCCATCCATTGGATGCCCATCCAAGGCTGCTTTCAAGTGGAGCATCGCTTCACCCGTATGGCCCCAACCAGCAATTAAGATGAGCGGCAGAGCTTTCATATAGTGCTTCAGAAAAATAACTGTAACTACTCACCACGCGCGGCGCGTGGCTGGCCACGGACTTGTCACGCCAAAGGCGTGATTACACGGATAGCACGGATACTTCTGCTTTAGATGAAATTAAAAGGACTTTGGACATGTGAATGGATTTTCTTTCCCTTATCTTATCAGTGTTATCCGTGATATCCGTGGTAAAAATGGATGAATAAGATGCTACTACCTGAGCAATTACAAATAACTTTACAAATCAAACTTGTTTTCGAGTTCTTTTTAAATCATAAATCAAAAATCATAAATCTGAAATACTACATCAGGCCTTCCTCCCGCGCGGTGGTCGCCAGGATATCCGCCGCGCGGTCCAAATCTTCCTGTGTGTGCTCCAGGGTTACGGAAAGCCGCAAGCGCGCCGTGCCCGCGGGCACGGTGGGCGGCCGGATGGCCGCGGCCAGGATTCCATGGCTCCGCAGTCGGCGTGCGAGCGCCAGCGTCTTTTGATTATCCCCGATGATGACCGGCACAATCTGGCTGACGGAACCTCCCGTGTTAAAACCTGCCGCCTGGAGGCGCTTGCGAAACACATCGGCACGGCGAAGCAGATCGGCACCCAGGCAATGGTTTTTCTCCAGGACATCCAGCGCGCCCAGGACGGCGCCGGCGCAGGGCGGCGGCAAGCCCGTGCTGAAGATGAATGGCCGCGCGCGGTTCACCAGCCAACGCTTGAGTGTCTCCGATCCGGCTATGAACCCGCCGTAGGCGCCCAGCGCCTTGCTGAGCGTGCCCATGGCCACCGACACGGCCTGCTGGAGGCGCCATTCGCCAATAAGACCCGTCCCTCCGGGTCCCCATACCCCGGTGGCATGCGCTTCATCCACCAGGAGCATGGCGCCATGCTCCTGCGCCACGCGGGCAATGTCACGCAGGGGCGCCAAATCACCATCCATGCTGAACACGGATTCGGTTATGATGAGATCGCGAGCGGATGCCGGTTTTTGGCGCACCAGGCGCAACAGATGATCCACGTCATTGTGTTGAAATCGCCGGATCGTGGCGCGGCTGAGGGTTGCACCATCGAGCAGGCTGGCATGCGCCAACTTGTCGGCCAGGATCCGGTCATGCCGACCGACCAGTGCGGCCACCGCGCCGACATTTGCAAGGTAGCCGCTCCCGAACACCAGCGCCGCCGCATAGCCCTTGAACTGCGCCAGCCGGGTTTCCAGCTCCGCGTGACAGGGCAGGGTGCCGACCACCAGCCGGGAGGCCGTGGCGCCGGCGCCCCAGCGCCGCAAGGCAGCCGCCGCCGCCTCTACGACCGCCGGGGCGCGGGCAAGTCCTAAATAATCGTTGCTGGAAAAATTAAGAATGCGTCGGCCGTCCAGCATGAATACGCCCACGCCCAAAGCGTGGCAAGCGCCGGACTTGTCCCGCCAAAGGCGGGAGTCCGGCATGACCTGCAGTTGGCGCTCCAACCCCTGCGCGTGGAGCTGGGCCAATTCCGTTTCCATCCAGGTTTCGTCCGTCATGATGCCGTCCAGATATGCATGGATTATCTTAAACGTTGGGAGCCGCTATAAAAAACAAGAAAACATCAATAATGGTCACGCCAATAAAATTCCAAAATCCAAGTTTCAAATTCCAAGGAAATGAAATCAATTAAGGCAAAAGCAAGAAACGGAAAGAAAACCAGGATTTATTTTGTTTTTTTAGAATTTGACTATTCCTTGGAACTTGGATTTTGGAACTTGGAATTTCTCGGGGTGCGAGCGCAATCCGCGTTGGGAATGATCAACTCACGTCAATCAGCCGGTAACGGGAGAGGCCCACCCCGTGCCGTTCGAGCGCCCGAATTTGCAGGAACGGGTCCTTGCCGTGAATCCGCTCGAGCAAGTGGCGGCCCTTCATCAACCGGCGGTTGCCGATCAGGCTCCCGGGAATGAAATGTTGCGCCTCGATCGCTTTGAGAGTCGCCGTTTCGATGGCCACCATGTCCCGGGAGGCCATGACCCCTATATCCGGCACGATGCTGGGTGAGCTCATACCCCAACAATCGCACAGCATGGAAATGTTTGTCAGCAGGTTGATGTGCAAAATGCGCTCTTGATCAAAGGAATCCAGGATGGCTTTGGTCGTCACGGCCAGACCTTCCTGGAACCGCCGGAAGCCGTCCCGCGCCCTGATCGCCAGCGCCCCGTGCGGACAGGCCGTCACGCAATGGGCGCAGAACCGGCAATCGTGCCAGAAGAACGAGACGGCTTTCTTTTTTTTGTCCAGACTGACCGCCCCGGTATCGCAGGCCTTGACGCATCGGCCGCACAGGCGGCACCGGTCCTTGATCCAGTCAATGCCGCCGCTGAGAGCATGCAGGCGTCCGCGCGTGAGTTTGTCCACGCACCCCATGGCGATATTCTTGCAGGCGCCGCCGTAACTGCAAACGCCGTGCCCCTTGATATGCGAAAAATTTATCAAGCAGGGAGCATCCCAAATTGCGCCGAACGCATTGATTTCATCCAGGCCGGGAAAATTCACCTTGCGCTTCACGATGTGCGCGTCATAAGGCCCGCCGGCGGAGACGATCGGACAGCCCAACGTTTCTGCCGTATATCCGCGTTCGGCCGCCGTGGCAATCGTGCCAAACAGACCGTCTACGACAAAGGGCTTGCCTCCCGCCGCTTTCACGGCCTTGACCACGATATTGACGAAGACCGGGTGGATCATGGTGTAACCGAGCCCACCACCCAGATGCATCTTGATGGGCACCCAGGCGCCCTGGCACAGGCGCTCCAAGTCCACCTTGTTTAGGATGCGTTCCAACTTGGCCGGCAGACTGGCCGCCGCATCCGCACGGACCACATGTGCGGAACCGAAATAGACGACGGCACCGGACTTTGTAATTTTACGCTTAGGACTCATTAGTTTTTTTACCTCTGATGACACAGATTTTGGCATGGTTCACGGTTCAACGGTTCACGGTTATAGGGTTGCCAGACTCCACCGGAGCGCTACGCCCAGACGAGTCGGATTTCGGGCTAAATCCAACCGTGAATGGCGCGCCACGCGCCATAAACCTCCCTGTGACGCGCCGCGCGTCATCAACCATGAACCGTTGAACCATGCCA
>JAHIMN010000124.1 GCA_018896395.1 Verrucomicrobiota bacterium
CACGGTGGCGGATATTGTGCCGCTGATCGGTGAAAACCGGATTCTGGTGCGGCATGGCCTGGCCCAGATGAACCAGATCCTGGCGCCCCGTTGGAAATCGCTGGTGGATATCGCCGGCATCCGGGGCGCCATCGATGCCCACCACATCGGCTACGGCCTGGGCCCGCGCCTCAATGCCGCCGGCCGGATGGGTAACGCGGACACTTCGTTAGAATTACTGCTTACCGACAACATGGAGCGCGCCCATGAAATCGCCGTGGAGTTGGATGGCGCCAACCGGGAGCGCCAGAAGATCGAGTTCGAAATCGTGGCGGAGGCCATACGCGAAATTGACGCCAATTTCAACGAGCAAGAGCATTATGGCCTGGTGATCTCCAAAACCGGTTGGCATGCGGGGGTTATCGGGATCGTAGCCTCCCGCCTGGTAGCGCGTTACCGCCGGCCGGTCGTTGTCGTGGCATTTGATCCCAACTCTTCGAGAGGTCGTGACGGGGTGGGGCAGGGGTCCTGCCGGAGCATTGAAGGGTATCATCTTCTGAAGGGGCTTGAGCGTTGCCGGCAATTTCTGGTAACCTACGGCGGCCATGAAATGGCGGCCGGTCTTGAAATAAAAATGGACCAGTACGAGGCTTTTCAAACGGCTTTTAACCAAGCCGTGAAGGTCGAACTCGAGGGCCGCGATTTGCGTCCGATCCAGCGGATTAACGCCTGGATCACGCTGGAACAGGTGAATGATTTTCTGTTCGTGGCCATGGAAGCGCTCCGGCCGTTTGGGCAGGATAACCCTGTGCCGGTGCTGGCCGTGCGGGGCGTGCGCATCCAGGGAAAGCCGCGCCGGGTTGGCGTCAACCATCTGCGTTTTATGGTCGGCGACGGACGGACCAGCCGTTCAGCCATTGCGTTCCGGATGGCCGATATTGCCATCCCGGAGGGACCTGTGGACGTGGCGTTCACCTTTCAGAAGAACAACTTTATGGGCAACGAGACGCTGGAATTGAATGTGCAGGATATTCGGAAGGCGGAATGAAGCAGGTAGAAGTCAGAAGTCAGAAGTCAGAATTCAGCCCGCCTGCAATCCGTCGGCTGACGGACAGCATTGCGGGCAGGGAGTCAGAATTCAGAATTCTGTCTTCTGGATGGCATACGCATGTGCATTTCGTTCTGAATTCTGTATTCTGTCTTCTGACTACTGAATACTGTTAAAGGTTTTCTCATGATCATTCGAGCGCAAGCTTATCCGCGGGCGGGGTTGATCGGAAATCCCTCGGACGGATATTTCGGCAAGACGATGGCCTTTGTCTTCCGCAATTTCTGCGCCGAGGTAGTGTTGTACGAGACGCCGGAAATCGAAATCCTTTCCAATACCCGCGACCACTCCCGCTTTGAAAATATGCGTCGGTTAGTGGAGGACGTCCGCCTGTTTGGCTATTACGGCGGTGTCCGGCTCCTGAAGGCCGCCATCAAGCGCTTCCACGATTATTGCCGGGATCAGGGCGTCGTGTTGGAAGACCGCAATTTTACCATCCGGTATGAGACGAGCATTCCTTCCCAGGTCGGCCTGGCCGGGTCCAGCGCCATTATTACCGCCTGTCTGCGGGTCCTGATGCAGTTCTACGGCGTGCGCATTCCAAAACCAATCCAGGCCAATCTGATCCTATCGGTTGAAAAGCACGAGCTGGGTATTTCCGCCGGCCTGCAGGACCGCGTGGCCCAAGTGTACGAGGGACTGGTCTATATGGATTTTAACCGGGAGCTCTTAACGCGCCAGGGCTACGGGCGCTACGACCCCTTGCCACTGGAACTCCTGCCGCCGCTTTACATTGCCTACCGCACCGACTTGTCCGAGAACTCGGATGTGTTCCATAACGACATTCGCAGTCGTTTCGAGCGTGATGAACCGGACGTGATCGCGGCCATGGCTTTCTGGGCGGATTTGACCGAGCAGGCGCGTGTTCTCCTGCTGAAGGGCGAGGGCCGCGCGCTCGGTCCCCTGCTGAACGCCAGTTTTGGCCGGCGCCGCCAGATATACAAGCTTAGCGCCGGCAACATCGCCATGGTCGAAGCGGCGCAATCGGTTGGCGCCAGCGCCAAGTTTACAGGATCCGGCGGCGCCATTGTGGGCACCTACGCGGACGAGGTCATGTTCCAGCGCCTGGTACGGGCGTTGGAAAAAATCCACGTCAAGGTTTTCAAGCCGGATTTTTCACCCACCCGTGAGGATGTCCATGATTCGTAAAGCCGTTATTCCCGCCGCCGGTTTTGGCACCCGTTTCCTGCCGGCGGCCAAGTCCCAGCCGAAAGAAATGTTGCCCATCGTGGATACGCCCGTTATCCAGTATGTGGTGGAAGAGGCTGTCACGGCCGGCATTACCGACATCCTCATGATCATCGGCAAAGGCAAGCGCGCGATCGAGGAGCATTTTGACCGCAACTTTGAGCTGGAATCGGAACTGGAAGCCAAGGGTAAAGCCGCCGAGCGGGAACTCTTGCGGCACATTTCCGACATGGCCAACGTGCATTTTGTGTGGCAGAAACAGTTGAATGGGCTCGGCGATGCCGTGGCCTGCGCCCGCTGCCACGTCGGTGACGAGCCGTTTGCGCTTCTACTGGGCGACACGCTTTTGGAATCAGCGTCCTCTGTTACCAGCCAGTTGATGGACGTATTTGACCGGTACCAGGAATCCGTGGTGGCCCTTGAGGAAGTGGAGCATGCCAAGGTCAGCCGCTATGGCATCATGGCGGGCAATGCGATCTCGAAGAATTTATATCTTATCTCGGACTTTGTTGAAAAACCCGATGTGAACGAGGCGCCATCCAACCTGGCCATTGCCGGCCGCTATATCCTCACCCCGGATGTTTTCGACTGCATCGGCCGCCTGACGCCTGGCAAAAACAATGAAATCCAATTGACCGACGCCCTGCGCCTGATGGTGAAAACCCGCCCCATATATGGCATGCGGTTCGATGGCGTCCGTTACGACATCGGAAACAAGCTGGACTTTATCAAAACCAACATTATCTTTGGCCTCAAGCGCGACGACATGCGCGCGGACCTGTCGGCCTTCCTGCGGGAGATCACAGGAAAGGCAGAATGAAGAATGCAGAATGCAGAAACTAAATTCAGGTTTTAAAACTGAAATTAACACCTTATCCACCCGAAACCGCTGTAAAAAACAAGAAAAGAAACCGGAACATTGCCCGCGAAACGACACGAAAGGACGCGAAAAAAGAAAAGATTTCCCTTTTAAATTTAGCGTTCCTTTCGCGTATTTAGCGGGCAAATTCTTTGGGTTGCGGGTACAGCCCACGTTAGACTATGAAACGCCAGGAATACAAAATTAGTTTCGAGCCAACCGGCCGTCAGGTGTATGCCCTCCCGGGCACCATTCTGCTGGAGGCGGCCGCCCGGGCGGGCCTGATCCTGCAGACTCCGTGTGGCGGCGCCGGCCGCTGTGGGAAATGCCGGCTGAAAGTCGTCAGTGGCGCGTGTCCTCCCTCCGCCAACTGCCGACCGGCCTTGGGCGAGGCGGAGGTGGCACAAGGTTATCGTCTGGCCTGCCAGGCCAGAATCCAAGGCGACCTCGTTGTGGAAGTGCCGGTCACATCGCTTTTCGAGTCGCAACAGCAGATCCTGGTCCAAGCCGCCGGCGTGGTGATGGAATTGTGCCCGGCTATTAGCAAGCACTTCGTGGAACTGGATATGCCCAGCCAGGCGGATGCCCGTTCAGATGTCGAGCGCCTGCGCGCAGCTATCCGGCCGCTCGACTTCGATCCGGTCGGTATCCGCCTGCTGTGCCTCCTGCCCGGACTTCTGCGCCGCCAGGGATTCCGCGGAACGGTGGTCATTGTGGATGGCGACCTGGTTGACTTCGAACCGGGCGACACCACCAGCCAGTGCTACGGCA
>JAHIMN010000125.1 GCA_018896395.1 Verrucomicrobiota bacterium
GCGTTACACAGGGTTTTCAGGATTTCAAAATCGTCATTCACGCCGCGCAGGAGCACGGTCTGGTTGGACACCGGCAAACCGGCCCGGAGCAGGCGATCGCAGGCCTGCGTCGCCGCCGGCGTGAGTTCGCGCGGGTGGTTAAATTGGGTATTGATCCAAAGCGGCCGGTGCCGCTCCAGGCACGCGCACAACGAGCGTGTAACGCGCATCGGCAAAACCACCGGCACGCGCGTGCCGATCCTCAGCACCTGCACGTGCGGAATTGCGCGCAAGGCCCCCAGGAACCAGTCGAGCAGATCCTCATCAAGGAGCAACGGGTCACCGCCGGAGACAATTACTTCGCGTACATCGCTAAGGTGCGCCACGGCATCCACGATCCGCCGCAAAAAAGCGCGCGTTGGCGTGGGCCTGCCCGCAGTGCTACCTGCCCACATCGCTGCGCGAAGTGCTGCGGGCGGGCGCACAGCGTTGTAGGCGGGGCGGCCATACGCAAAAAAATTCTTCCGCGTACAGTGGCGGCAAACCAGGGCACATTCACCCGTGACGAGCACCAGGGCACGGTCTTGGTACCGGCACATCAGACCGGGCACCACCAAGTGCCGGCACTCGCCTAATGGGTCTTCGGCAACTGCGGCAAGGGTTTCGCGTTCGCGGAGGTCCGGCACGCACTGGCGCCGGAGCGGATCGGTGACATCGTCCCAGCGGATCAAGGACATATAATAGGGTGTGATGCGGCAGGGATAACGCCGCAGGAGCGCGCGCCAGCGCGCACGTTCAGCCGGCAGAATCGGCAACAGCCGCTCCAGCGCCGCCAGGGAGCGGACACTATGCCGCACCTGCCAACGCCAGTCCTGCCACTCCCGACAGGTAAAATCTCCCACGACGGCGCGTAGTCGCGCCCGGACCTCAGGTTGTGGAATGAATGCGCCTTGTTTCATTTTTTACTGGCGAATCCCCCGCTATCGTGATTTACTTTAACCCGTCGTCATTATGCCAAAGACAAGGATATGCACCATGAAAATAATCATCGCTCTTGGAATGCTCGCGAGCCTGCTCAACGCCGGGTTACTCCACGCTCAGGAGGAAGCCGCACCCGCCGCCGGCGTCCCGGCCGCCGCCGGCGTCCCGGCCGCCGCCGATACCAATGCCGCGGTTAACACTAACGTCGTGGCCGATGCCAACGTTTTGGCCGCCGCCGAGCCCACGGTCGCCTCCGCCGAAACCAACGCCATAGCTGACACCAACATCGTGGCCGCCGCCGGCGTCCCGGCCGCCGCCGGCGTCCCGGCCATTGCCGAGCCCAAGCCGCCGGAAGACCCGGTAAAGAATATGATCGCCCGCTTTTCGTTTGATGCCAGAATCATGCCCGAACCCACCGCAGGGGGCTTTGACATCCCCGTGGTATTTCAGCGGGAATCGCCCACTTTCCTCAACGGCCAGGAGCTTGGCTCCCACATGCCGCGGCTGGTTACCGGTAAATTCGGCCAGGGCCTGCTCGTGGAATCGGCCCACGTGAATCTTTACAGCCCCAGCCAGGCCGGCGCAGAGGAAGCATCTATGTTCCAGGCGCTAAACGGATCAGCTTTGGCAGGAACCGCGGAAAAACCATGGGAAGGCAAACAAGCGCTGGCCGTCACGACCAAGGGCGAAGCCGACGATGAAGGCGTGGCCCTCGAACTCAAGGTGGAAAAAGCGCTGTATAACGGCGCATCCATTGTACCGGCGTATTACGTGGCTTCCGTATACCTGAAAGGCCAGGGCAGTCTGAAGCTGTTTTTGAAAGATATGGATAGCGACACAGTCGGCGAGCCCGTGTATGTGGACTTGGGCAATGAATGGAAACGGTTTTTCTGCACATTCAGCGCTCCGTTCGCGGTCACAAACATTGGCGCCAAGCACGAGGCCGACTGGAAAACGCTCCTGCCGCCGGGCACAAATATCGAGGAGCGCCTGCAACTGGCAATCGTAAAAACCGACAGTTCAAAAACCACGTTCTATGCCGACGGCCTGCAACTGGAACAACGGAATATGCCTTACGCACGAACCGGCGCGGGCCCAGCGCCGCAAGCCTGGGCGCCGGGCGGCATGGTCCTTTCCAACGAAACGTTGACGATTAGCACAAAGGACAATTACTTCGGCCGCTGGCGCAAGAACGGAACCATCAGCTTCTGGTTCCTGCCGAACTGGGACGCCCGGGACGGCACCCATGACACGATTTTGCAGATTTTGCCAAGCCTGATGACTCTTCAACACGTCAACGGTAAACTCCATCTGGCGCCCGTCGGGGTCGCCTTCACGCCCTCCGATTGGCAGAATACCTGGCATCATATCGCCATTACCTGGAACGAGAAGGGCCAATGGGTGATGTACGTGAATGGCTTGGATTATCCAAACGACGAGACGATGAAGCGGCCAATTGATGCGGCGATATCCCTGGTTTTCGGCGGTGCAGCCCCGTCCACGGCGCCCAATGGCATAATTGATGACCTGATGTTTTTCCAGATCACACTGGCAGCCGAGCAAGTCAAAGCATTGTTTGCCGGCGACTTGTTGAAATAAATGCAGAATGAAGAATGCAGAATGCAGAAACAGATCAGGTTACGAGTTTTTTGCTTTGTTGATTATCGTCACAAAAATGGCAGTCAATTGATCCGTTTCGTTCAATAACTCCGCCATTTTAGTCTGTCGTACTGTACCCGATTCCACCAACAATTCCAGCCAATAAGCTGTTTCATCGAGTTCTTTCAGGCAATCGCCCGTTTTGGAAATAAATTCATCTTTGGATCGAGCCCGATTTGCCTCCCGGTAATTAGCGCCAACCGATGTGCCGGAACGAAGCACTTGCTTTCCAAGAACCCGCGCAACCGTTGTTTTTGGAAGCGCGCAATACATTTTGATAATCCTGAGCGCGAATTCCTTGGTTCTTGGTTTTAAGTCTTTGTTTTCTGTATTCATTCTGCATTCTGCATTCTACATTCTGCATTTTCTTAGAGCTTCGGCGGCTGGGGCTTATCCTGCCAGCGATTGGAGCGATTTGCCCAGGTCGTCTTCCGACAAAGTGGCATCAACCATTTTGCCGGTCAGGAATTTTTAACTGATCATAAACAAATTGACTGACCTTCTGTCGAAATACAAGCCGTCGCTTCAGTTCGCGGGAGCCGCGCGTGATATTGCATAGGCTGATACCCAGCTTCCGGGCAATAGCGCGCTGATGCACGCCGGCAGTCAGCAGGCAGACCAGGCGCCAACGCAGGGCCAGCCGTGCCCGCTCGCGGGGTGTGAGCAGGGCCTCAAGCAAGTCCCGCATGGCGGCGCTCTCGTGCGTATCGGCCAGTACGGCGGCCAGTTCGTTCAAGGTTTCCTTGGACATGGGCATTTCCGTTGTTACTACAATACAGAAACCGACAGGATAGCGGCGCAACGGGGTGATGCAAGCTTTTTTCGCAACAATTTGATTGATATAACTGGGTGAACGCTCTATCATATAAAAAGTTCGGCTGTTTTTCGTCGAAAGGAGGTGAGCATTATGTGTAAATCTTGTGGATGCAAACCGGTCAAGAAAGCCAAAAAGATCAAGAAATCGAAGAAGAGCAAAAAATAAACCGCACGGTTCATACCGAAAAAACGAGAGGCCTTGAGATCGCATCATGGCCTCTCGTCTTTGTTTTTTATCCCTGATGGAATCCCGTTCTGCCTGTCCGCCGTCCAACCTTCGCTAAAGCTACGGTAGGCAGGCCGTCGCCCGCCCCGCGCAGCTCCTTGAGCGTAGTGGGGTTCGTCTTCCTCACTCCAACATCTTTACCAGCGCCTCGGCAAATTCCCGTGCCACCTGGGGGCCGGTGGCGGTGAGAAGCTTGCCATCCTGCACCACGTCCTGCTTTACCACGCGGGTGCCCTGCATAGTCAACTGCTTCTGGAGGGAGGGAAAACAGGTTGCCTGTTTGCCTTTCAGCACACCCGCGTTGGCCAGTGTGACCGGCGCAATGCAGATGGCCGCCAGCACTTTCCCCTGATCCACGGCCGCGCGGGCCAGCACATGGGCGGTCGCATTCGTGAAGAACTCGGTAGCCCCCGGCCCGCCGATAAATACGACGGCGTCGTAATCACCGGCCTTGCACTCTGCGATTTGCCGGTCCGTGGTCACCGTTTTGCCGAACACGCTCACGGCCGCGCCCTTCACCGAACTGGCCACGGTCACAACGGCCCCGCACTGACGAAGCCGGTTGTAGGGCTCAAAATATTCCTCGTCCCGGAAATCCGTGGCCGCAATCACCATTAACACCTTCTTTCCTTTCAGGTCCGGCATGACGCCCTCCTTTCCCTGTATCGTTCCCGCCCAGACGGCTCCCAGTGCTATGGCGATCCCCATCAAACGCCGCATGACATTCTCCCTGAATATAAATATTGCTACGGCAACATAGTATCAGAACCTCTTGTTTTCGGCAATATCCGTGCCTGTTCAGTCCGCCCCAAAAAAGTTTCATTTCCCCGTTGACTTTAACATTTAAATTGTTATA
>JAHIMN010000126.1 GCA_018896395.1 Verrucomicrobiota bacterium
CGAAGTGAACTTTCCGCCACCCTTGAAAAACTGGGAATCGCGGCATAAACTACCTTTTCATTTATACAACATGTTGGTTTTAACTTTTTGTTAAGAAACTAACCGTGAACCGTTGAACATTGAACTATGAACCTGTATTCGTTGTAATATACGTCAACCATCCAACCCGGCAAGCAAAATTGGCGCCGACCGCGCCATAATGATGAAAAAAGCCGCCCCGATGCGCTTCGCGATCGGGGCGGCTTTAAATATACAGGGCAATAGATCGCCGGCAGAGTTTTACTTGACGCCCGACAGCTTCTTCGCCAAGTCGGCGGCCGAAGCAGCATCCGGCGCGTAGCCATCGGCGCCGATCTCATCGGCAAACGCCTGGGTCACGGGCGCGCCGCCGATCATGACCTTGACCTTGCCGACCATGCCCGCCGCCTTGACGGCTTCGACGACGCCCTTCATATTGGTCATGGTGGTTGTCAGCAGGGCGGAGGCCCCGATCAGGTTGGCGTTATTTTCCTTGGCCAGCTGAACCATCTTGTCGGGCTCTACGTTGATACCCGCGTCCACGATCTTGAAGCCCGCGCCTTCCAGCATCATGCACACCAGGTTTTTACCAATGTCATGCAGATCGCCCTTAACGGTTCCCACGACGACCGTGCCTATTGGCTGATGTCCGGCGGCGGCCAGGAGCGGCTTCAACTGTTCCATGCCCGCCTTCATGGCGCGGGCGGCAATCAGCACTTCCGGCACATAGACTTCGTTCTTCTTGAACCGCTCGCCAATAATGCCCATACCGGCCAGCAGGCCCTTGTTCAGAATGTCGGCCGGTTTAACCTTTTCCGCGACGGCCTTTGCGACCAGTTCCTTGACTTCCTTGGCCTTGCCCTTGATCAGGTTCTCCGTGATTTGCTCCAATACGCTCATGCCAGCCCTCCTGTTTGTTGTTTGTTGCTTGTTTGGTTTAAAACATGCCGCTACCATAAAGGAAGCCGGATTAAAAGATAGACAAATAATGACTGATTTTATAACATTCTTGCTGTATTTAAAAAAATAGTGCCGAATATTCAATGTTTTTTCAGCCGGCAGGGTCTGGTTTTATGACAATTCTATCCAAGCGCATGATTGCGGAGGTTAGCCGGTCGTACCACCGGGCTTTCGGTTTGCGCGCCGCGCCCATCACCATCAGCGGCGAACGCTGGCCGGACCGGTCGCACCGCTCGTCAGCGGCGCACCGCTCGTCAGCGGCGCACCGCTCGTTAGTGGAGCGCCTGCCGACAGCCGTGCAGACGCGGGCATACAGTTTGCAGGAAGCATTGCATTGGGGCGAACCGTACCTGTTTTATCCCGTGGCCGGCCTGATGAGCTGGGTGGTGGCCCTGGTGGACCAGCACGCCGTGCGGGGCGGCCTGCTGGGCGGCGAGGTGCGACCCCATGGTCAAAGGCTGGAAGAAAGCGTGCAGGGCCTGGTGGACCAGGGCATCGCTCTGCCGACCGCGCGGCGGTACGTTGCCCACCTGCCGACCTGGAGGGCCGAGCGCCTCCGGGAAGCGGCCATGGCCCTGGAAAAAACATTTTACCAGGTCAGCGGCTGGAAGCCGCTACTCCTGGAGGAAAATCGGCTCAAGGCCGCCCAACAGCGGCAAATCGCGGAAGCCATCGAACATCAGAAAAAAAACGGCGAGACCACCTACCCGATTGACAAGGAGCGCATGTTGCTCTCGCTGATCCGCGCGGGCGATCAGAACGGCGCGCGGCGCGTGCTGAATGAAATGTTAGGCGCCATGTACCTGTTTTCGCCCAAGCTGGCGGTCCTGCGCGCGCGGAGCATTGAAATGATGGGCTACCTCACGCGGGCCGCCGTCGAGGACAGCCCGCTCATGGAGCCGCTCATCGAGCGCAACCACCAGTGGATGCAAAAGCTCATCAGCGCGCCCGACTTTGAAATGCTGTCCCACGTTCTGATGCAGGCCCTGGACGACTTCATGCAGGGCATTTACGCGCATGGTTTCAACGTCTATAACCCCAAGGTCAGCCGCATCCTCGACTTTATCGCCCAGCATTATACCAAGCCGATCACGCTGGAGCAGATCGCCGCGGCCACGGACCTGGGCGTTTTCCGCGTAAGCCACCTGGTGAAGCAAAACACGGGTAAGTCCGTCCTCCAGCACATCATGCAGTTGCGCATCCAGAAGGCGCGGCAGTTGCTGGAACGCTCGTCGCTCAGCTGTTCGGAAATCGCCTACGAGCTGGGATTCTGCGACCAGAGCTATTTCATCAAGCATTTCAAGCGCCTGACCGGCACCACGCCCCGGCGCTATCGCCGCTCGCCCTCGGCGCCCGGGCCTGCACCCCTCGCCCCCGCGAAAGAACAGTGATGCGCGCAGGGGCGCGAGCTGATCAATCCGTCTTCGCCCTGCGGGCTACGCCGCGACAAGCGGGTGGGGTCTGTCTTCCCCACGTCGCTTTTTGCTCGAAAACACATCTGTCCCGAAGGCCGGGTCCGTTTCAACAACCATCGGCTTTTTTATCATTCAGACTTTACATTCCGGCCACCTTTTGACACATTGCCACCATGAAAAAGCTTTGTGCGGTCGGTTGCTGCGGGTGGGTGAGCATGTCACCAGGAAGGCGATTTCTTATCCGTTGATTAATCAAGACAGGACCGGAAACTATGAAAGCGGCCATTACTGACGGAAAAGGAAACGTTGAGGTCAAGGATAATATTCCGATACCGGATCCCGAACCTTACCAGTGCCTCTGCAAAATGCTTGCCTGCACGACTTGCACCGGAACGGATCAAAAGCTCATCAATGGAACCGTGCCCTGGAAAGAAAACTATCCGGGCATCCTCGGGCATGAAAGCGTGGGCCGGGTGATTAAGACCGGGGCAAAAGTGAGATATATCAGGGAAGGGGATATTTTCCTCCGGCCGACTGCCTGCTATCACAAAGAAAAGCTCGCCAATTATTATTCCCTCTGGGGTGGTTTCGCGGAGTACGGGCTGGTAACCGACGTAAAGGCGCTCAAGGAAGATCAGCCCAACGTCCAGCCAAACGGTTATACGATCTATCAGCAGAAAATACCGTCCGAACTGCAGATTCCGCCCGTTGACGCCACGATCATGATTACCCTGAAGGAAATAGCGAGTTTCGTTACCAGTCTCAAAATCGGGCTCGGATCTTCTGTGGCGGTGCTGGGATCAGGCACGGTCGGAATGAGCATTTGCTATTTTGCCAAGCTTTTCGGCGCCTATCCGGTAATCATAATCGGGCGCCGGGACGCGGCGCTTGAACCCGCCCAAAAAACCGGCGCTGACTTCGCCATCAACAACATCAGGGAAGATATGTTTGCGCAAGTCAGAAAATTCACGGCGGGAACAGGGGTTGATTATGTTATTGACGCGGCCGGTGATTCGGAACTCCTGACCGCATCCGCCCAACTTCTGGCGCCGAACGGCAAAATGATAACTTACGCGATTCCAAGCTCTAACCGGCAAGTCATTGACCTTGCAAAGGGGCCCGGCCGGTGGGAGCTAATCTTTGCCGGATCAAACGAGCCCGGCGCCCACCAGTATCTGCTTGATGCCGTGAAATGGAACTTTATCAATCTAAAAAACTTTTATTCCCACTGCCTGCCCTTCGCACAATTGGCGGAAGGATTCCGGTTGATCAAAAAAAAGGAAGCCTTCAAGGTGGTTTTTGAGTTTTGAAATCTGCCGCGCAAACAAAATGATAAGGCCGCCGGATATCATAAAATTCGCAGGGCAGATCAGGATAAGCATCCTTAAGCATCCGGACAAAGCGCCGCAATCCGATATTTTCGCTGGCCGCATGCGACGTTTCGATTAACACCGTCCCGTTATATTCCTGCGCAAAGATTTCCGCGCACTCGTCTGATTCGCCGCAGATAATGGCTTCCGCACCATACTCGATCTGCTTGCGCATCCAGTATCGGTTCGAGGACAGCGCCGCACCCCCAACTAAATTACCCACGCGGGCAATCATCTTCCGGCCGTCACCCGTCAAGCGAACACAATCCAATCCAATTTTGCCGGCAACATGCCGGGCCAGAGCGTCAGCCGTTTGCGGAGCCGGAAGGACATACACCTTCTCATAACCGCCGCCGGCAATGACCTGCGTAATCCCCAACTGAGGCATAAAGTCATCATAGATGCAGAGCCGATCCAGGCCATAATGAATCTGAACCACAACCAGGTTGTTCTGCTCGGCCAAGCGCCGGCGGACCGAATTCGGATGATCAGGGCGTTCATAGGGCTGTTCGGCGGGCGGCGCCGTCCATCTATAAATCGGGGATTGCGGTATTTCTTCAAATCGAAAACCCTCATGGCAAACCACCAGATTACATCCCAGACCTGCGGCTTTGCTCAAAACCTCGGCCGTAGCCATCCAGGTTACCAGTATGCCATGGACCTCCGTCCCCGCGGCGCCGACGATAACGCCGCCATCGGGAATCATGCTGGCCGCAAGGCCCAGCCTGGCGGCCACCCATTCAATAATTTCACCCGCTTGCATCGTTCTGAAGCCTTTCTAATGTGAGCCTTGCCCGCAACCCAAAAAAATCTAACCACGGATTACACTGATTTCACGGATATAGGGAGCGAGTGTAACCCGAGTTAAACCATTCCATATCAGTGTTATCCGTGCCATCCGTGGTAAGATTCTTGTTTTTTTATAGCGGTTCCCGATGGATAAGGTATTAAGGAACAGACTCGGCGCATCAATGCGATCCGGAGCGGATTGCCCGGCGGTATTGGGAAATATCGGACCGAAGCATGGCCTGCACCTGGGCAATCTTCCACCGCAAATGCGCGGCATCCGTCATGTATCCCAGGCTGGGTTCCCAACCCAGCCGTGAATCCTGTTCGACCAGCGGTATGGTCGCGTGCGCGTTTTCAATTTCACGCCGCGCGAGTGATTCCATGGCATCCAGAATGGTCAGCATCGTGCGCGGCTGATCGGTCACCAACAGGCGTTGATTCAACAGCCACCACTCTTTGACATGCGTAACCGTGGTGATGGTGTTGAGCATGAATCGGCCGAGATTCAACAGGTGATTGCCGGCGGACCGTTTATGATTCGGCATGCGCGTCACGGCCTTTTCCAGCGAATGCAGGCCGGCTTGCCAACGCACCGCCATTCGGCGCAGCGCCCGGATTTCCACAGCGACGCGGCATGGTCCGGGCGATTGCCGGGGATCATCCAGGGGCTGATACAGACTGAAGACGACACCGCTTCCGAACCACGCATTCCAGGCTGATGGAATCTTCAGGTCCTTGGTTGAAAAGGATTTCGACAAATTCGGATGAAAAATCAGGGGATAGGAAGGTCCCACGCGGAATGGCCCGTATTGGTCTTCATTGGTGGGGATATAGTCGCTCCGAATGGCATCGCTCCAATCGCGCCAGGTCTTCACGACCAGCGGCGCCGCCCGCGCGCCGTAATCCCGTTGCGCAATGGCCTTGGCCAGGACCTCCACCGGCGGACTCGGCGTCCAGAATGACCACTTGGCCAGTTCGCTTACAAACGACGGCCACCATCCGTAATGGTGGGATTCCATTAATCCGGAAAGGTTCCAGCGCCGACGCGCCGCATGGAGCGCTGCATGCCGCCGGGCCCACTGAAATGGAGCGGGTTCATAGGGAATGACGCCAAAATCCCACGTCATCCCTGCGGTATTGCTCATCGTGTAGAGCCGCAAATTCCGTTTCTTGGCCACGGCGGCCTCGGATTTGAAATAATGCCCCGGCCCCGCATAAGACAGTGTGTAATCAACACAGACATGGGTCACATTTTCGCGCCGCATCTGCTCGAACATCTCAAAGGTGACCAGCAGGGTAATATCCGTCGGCAAGGCGCGGAGCAGAGCCAGGCGGTCCTTTTCCGGGGCCCACCCCCAGTTATACGTCCAGAACACGATATCGGCCTGCGGACTGTATTTACGGATCGCGTGTTTAACCAGGTTAATCCATTGAGGATAATCGCGGCATGGCCACCATCCGGGACTAGGCTTGGTCGGCGGCAATCCATCGGCCAACGGCGCGTCATAGGGCCGCCCTGTGGTCCTTTGATCGTGACTGGGGAACTCCACCGACTCGCCAACCAGGACCACGCCTTTGGCCCGGGGGCAGGCTTTGAATAACGCGCCGTAGGTGCTGTCATAATACGATGCGGCATCGGGATCGGACGGATGCCTGGTACTCTTGAGATAGCTGTACAAATAGACGTCCAACCCGAATCCGGCGGCGCGTGCGACGAGATCATTGAAATCCAGGTAGCCCTGCGTGGTGTGATCAACCCCGCGCGCAAAGACCAGGATGGAATCGAACCCGTGATGAGCCATGGCGTTCAAATGGCCGTCCGGAAACTGGTCAATGCCCCATCCGGAATGCACCATGCGCGGGGAAAACAGGGGTTCCCGAACAACATCCAGGTCGCAGAGAATGGGCGCTTCCCGCAGATTCATCAGATCTTCCAGATAAAAGGCGCCTTGGCTGACGCCTCGTTCGTTATGCCCGCAGATTATCACGCGGCCAGGCGCGCACAGCAGACGATAACTGCCCGGCCGCGTAACCTGCCCCCCCAAGGCACGCAAGTCTGCCCTGGTCCCCAGGATGATCGCGGGGCGCTGATCTTTGCAGGCCTTGGCCAAATTGCCGGTTTTGATCAACAGGGTCGAGATCTGCATGCTCGTGAACAGGTAATCCTGCAGATCCCGGGCGGTATTCACGATCAAGGTTGAAGCCGATGCACTGATGATAATTCGCCCGCCGTTTTCAATTATCCATTCGTTGGCGGTTGGCGCGGCGTGAACATTCCGCCGGTTGGGAGCATGCACCTGGTTGAGTCGTTGCCGAAACTGATAGTTTCTCTCGATCGCAGAATTGGTTTTCATGATTATTTTTGAAAATCCTTTCATTATTTCTTTGCATGAAAGACACCTCGCAAATGTTTGCCGAAAAGTCCAAAACGGGCTTCATCCTACCCTGACCGGCTGATTTCACAAGCAAATAACAGGGGCCTGTCCATTATATTGCGCGTCCGGCATTACGGTTGCGCTTGCGTTCCCATCCGTTTTGCGATAGAAAAAGACGGCATGGTTCAACGGTTCACGGTTCAACGGTTCACGGTTCAACGGTTTACGGTTCAACGGTTCACGGTTTGGAGGTTCGACAGAAAAATCGACTCGTCCGGGTGACTTGTCCGCCATCTTGTCCGGCATAGCTTGATCGGCCAAGTGGGGCAACCGTTGAACCGTGAACCACTGAACCTTGAACCATGCCATAAGATGGATTCCATATGCTGACAATTATTTTCATCGGCGCGTTGCTTGTTTTTGTGGCCGCCTATTTTATTTACGGCCGGTTTCTGGATCGCCGCTTTGACGTGGACGACAAGCGTCCGACGCCCAGCCACACGGATTACGACGGTATTGACTGGGTGAGCGCGCAACCCGCCGTCCTGTTCGGCCATCATTTTTCGTCCATCGCCGGGGCCGGGCCAATCGTCGGCCCGATCATTGCCGCGCTGGCCTTTGGTTGGGGTCCCACCCTGATTTGGATCCTGATCGGGGCCATTTTTATCGGCGGCGTTCAGGACTTTTCCGCCCTGATCGCCTCCATCCGCCACGGGGGTCGCTCCATTGCGCAGATCGCGCGCGAATTTATGTCGCCGCTGGCTTTCCGCCTGTTGCTATTGTTCATCTGGCTGACGCTGGTCTATGTGTTGACGGTCTTCACGGACCTGACCGCGGCTACCTTTGTCGAGGACGGCGGGGTGGCCACTTCATCGCTGTTGTTCATAGCACTGGCGATCGGATTTGGCCTGTGTATCTATCGCCTGAAAATGCGCATCTGGCAGGTCTCGCTTATTTTCGTGCCATTGGTTTTTTTGACGGTCTGGGTCGGCCAAGCGTTCCCTATTTTGCCCGCATGGCTTAACAACACCCTGGGATGTGATCCCAAGAAAGCATGGTGCCTGTTACTCATCGTGTATTGCTTTGTAGCCTCTACGGCGCCGGTCTGGATTCTGTTACAGCCCCGCGATTATCTCTCCTCTTACCTGTTGTATTTCTCGGTACTGGGCGGGTTCCTGGGCATCCTCTTCGGCGGGTTTGCCATTCAGTATCCGGCGTTCAAGGCCTGGCACGACCCGCAGTTGGGGATGCTGTTCCCGATCCTGTTTATCACCATCGCCTGCGGGGCCTGTTCAGGGTTTCACTCGCTGGTGTCATCCGGCACCACGTCCAAGCAGTTGAACAAGGAAACAGACGCGCGTAAAATCGGCTATGGCGCCATGCTGGTGGAGGGCCTGGTCGGGGTTATGGGCCTGATTGTGGTGGCCATGCTGCCGTTGACGAGCCCGCTCACGAGCCAGGCGCCCCTGACAATCTATGGCAACGGCATGGCCCGTTTTCTCGGCGTGTTCGGCATCCCGGCCAGGATCGGATTTTCATTCGGGCTCCTGGCGCTCTCCGCGTTTATTCTCACGACTCTCGATACGGCCACCCGGCTGGGCCGTTATATCTTTGAGGAATTTTTGGGCCTCAAAGGTCCCTACGTGCGTTATTTGGCCACACTCCTGACGCTGGCTCTGCCGACGCTGTTTGTGCTGGTTACGCTTAAGGATGCCGCCGGCAACCCGATCTCCGCCTGGAAAGCGATCTGGCCGGTCTTTGGCGCCACCAACCAGATGCTGGCCGGACTGGCCCTGCTGGTAATCCTGGTCTGGCTGAAAAAAATCGGCAAACCGATTCTGTTCATTCTCGGGCCCATGATCTTCATGCTCGGCATGACCGTCTGGGCGCTGGTCATGCTGATCGGCCAATACCGCTTGTCATTGATCGGGATTATTGCCATGCTGTTGTTCGTGCTGGCCCTGCTGTTGATCGTGGAAGCCGCGCGAACGCTGAAGACCAAACCGGTGGAGGAATGTCGAGGAGTAAGGGAGTAAGGGTGTATGGGAGTGTGGGTGTACGGGTGTGCGGAGACAACTCTTTACTCCCACACTCCCCTACGCCCCTACACCCATACCAATATAGGAGCTCATCATGAAAATGGTTAAACGGGCCCGGGAAATTCTGGACATCGAAATCAAGGAACTGCAACGCGTCCGCGCGCAACTCGGCAAAGACTTTTCGCGCGCCGTGCAGATTATCCTGAACGGCTTGGACCGGGACGGCAAGATCGTGGTCGCCGGCGTGGGCAAGAGTTTTCACATCGGCCAGAAGATTGCCGCCACGCTGTCCAGCACCGGCTCGCCCAGCGTGACCCTGCATCCCTCGCAGGCCATGCATGGGGATATCGGCATCCTCGGAGGCCACGACGTCCTGCTGGCCTTAAGCCACAGCGGGGAGTCCGCCGAGATCCTTGAAATCCTGCCGGTCGTCAAACGTTTGGGCGCGACGATCGTGGCCATGACCGGCGTGGCCGCAAGCGCGCTGGCCCGGGCCAGTGACGAAGTCATCCTGATCCCCGTCCGCCGCGAAGCCTGCCCCTTCAATATGGCGCCGACCGCCAGCACGACCGCCATGCTGGCCGTGGGCGACGCGCTGGCCATCGTGCTCCTGGAGGCGCGCGGGTTCCGCAAGGAGGATTTCGCCAAGCTCCATCCCGGCGGCGCCATCGGGCGGACCCTGCTCATGCGCGTGGCCGACATCATGCGCAAGGATAAACGCCTGGCGCGCATCGGCACGCACGCCAAAGTCAAGGATGCGATTCTCGCCATGACCAGCGCCCGCGCGGGTGCGGTCGGCATCGTGGACAAGGACGGTAAACTGGCCGGTATTTTCACGGATGGCGACCTGCGCCGGCTTATCATCCAGCAGCGCGGGGCAATCGCCAACCTGCCCATCCGTGCCGTAATGACCCGTTCGCCCATCACCGTCCGGACGGAGGACCTGGCCGTCGAAGTGCTGAAAATCTTTGAGGAACATACCATTGACGACCTGCTCGTGGTGGACGGCAAACGCCGCCTCGTCGGCATGGTAGATATCCAGGATCTGCCGAAGTTCAAGATTATGTAGTTTGAACGTGACTACGCAGGTGTTCAGTGTTCGGTGTTCAGTATATGGCTCGCCATACTCGCAGACTACCTCAGCGCCGGCCAACAACGTTTTCCCCGATTTATGATTTTCGATTTCCGATTTCTGATTTAAAATCCGCAATCCGCAATCCAAAATCAGCAATTCCTGTTGCCTCCTTGTTCATCGGTCCTGCTCCACCGAACTCCGAACCCCGAACACTGAACACCTGCGTAGTC
>JAHIMN010000127.1 GCA_018896395.1 Verrucomicrobiota bacterium
GGTTTCCGCCATAGGCTGACCCGCCTTCGGCGGGAATGGCAGATACACCCCCCCTTTGAACTTGGAGCGCAAAACCGTAGATCGCGATCCATCAAGACCCACTTAAGCTTACGTTGCCGATCGAGGACTCGTGATCCTGTGGCAAAGCTCTGTGTGGCTTGTTTCATTTTACATCAACCATTATCCATTTACCATTATCCATTATTCATTAAAGCCCTCTTGACAACCAGGGGTACACACCCTATGATGTCCGCATTCTTATGGCGATGTAGCTCAGCTGGTAGAGCGGAGGACTCATAAGCCTTAGGTCCGGGGTTCGACTCCCCGCGTCGCCACCATAATAATATAGCAAACGCATCAACGCCCATAATAGCAGGAGAACGATTGTGATAACAACGCCCGAAGCCGTGTCGACAAATGGAAACAATGCCAACAATGTCCATCCCCTGTTAAACAGTCTCGTTCAGCTCCAGGAACTGATCCTGGTTCGCTCCGAACAGGATGCGGCCATGTCCGACAAGCACCTGTCCCAGCTGGATGAATCCATTCAATCCCTGCTGGACGCGCTGCCGGAGGATGTGCGCCTCCTGTTCCAGAAGATCCAAAAGAAGGACCTCCTGGCGATTGTGCCGATCTCGAACAATGTCTGTTCCGGATGCGGGTTGACCCTGCCGGTCAGCCTGGTTTATGCCGTGCGCGCCGCCGAAAAACTTCACCAGTGCACCAACTGCGCGCGCATCCTGTACTACCCCGAAGTCCGGCCCCGCCGCCTGAGCAAAAAAATGGGCGGGCGCTTCGAACCCCGGCGGCCGGGCATCGCCCGGTTCTCTTCACCCACGCTGATGATTCCCAATCTAAAGGCCACCGAGCGTGACAAGGCGATCGCCGAACTGGCCCGGAAGATGGCGGGGGAAGGATTCGTGGACGACAGCGAGAAGCTGATCAAGGAGGCCATCAAGCGCGAGGCGATTATTAACACGGCCGTGGATCACGGCCTGGCGTTCCCGCACGTCCGGGGCGTCGAAGGCGGCGGACTGACTCTGGCCCTGGGCATCAGCCATAAGGGCATTCGCGCCAACCCGTCCGAACGCACCTTGACGCACATCGTGTTTTTTATCGTCATCCCGACGGCGGCCAGCGTCTTTTATTTGCGCCTGCTTTCCGGCATCGTCCAGACTTTTTCCAAAAAGAATGAGCGCGAGAAACTGCTCGAAGCCCAGACACCGGAAGAATTATGGGCCGCCCTCGTTAAGACCACGCGGAACACCATCAAGTAAACAACCGGACGACGGACGGCTGATTCTGATTTCTGACTATTGGCTGCCTGCCTTGGATCAATCGAAGTAGATCCGCACGTCGTAGTCCGAACTGTAAAAGCCGCTGTTGACTTCGAGCACGGTAAGCTTGCCTTCCAGCACGTCCACATCGCCCCGCCAGGCGCGAATGCCGTGGGACTCATCCAGCACCACGCGGTGGATGGCGGGCGCCAGATCGAAGGCGGCATTGTCAAAATCCGACACCCGGTTGGTATAATATCCATTCAGGTACACATTCACGCCGTCTGCCGTGCGATTGTCCACGATGATGCTCCCCATCCCCGCCGGCGGCGTGTGATTCCAATCGTCACAATCGCAAGCGCACAGACCCAGCGCCAGAATCATCCCGAGCGCAAGGCGGGCGCCCCATCCGCAGTGTTTTGTCCGGAAAGCTAGCATGGATCACCTCTCTTAAGTTGTCTAAATCGAGCCCTCGCTCAGTTCTTTTTCAAGCTTGCGCAGTTTTTCATCAGTTCCGAAAATCACCATGGTGTCACCCAATTCGATGACATCATCGGCATTGGGACTGATGATGGTTTCCTGGGCATCATCCGACTGCTTGGCACGCCGCAAGACCAGCACGGTAACACCGTAGGTCTTGCGGATTTTCGATTCGGCCAAAGTCTTGCTGACAACCTGCAGTGGCGCCTGGATTTCCAGGATACTGACGCCTTCCGCGACTTCAACATAGTCCAACACCGAGGGCGCCACGAGCGTGCGCGCCATGCGCGCGGCCATATCCTTGTCCGGATATGCGATACGGTCCGCGCCCACGCGACTCAGCACCTTGCCATGCATATCGCTGGCCGCCTTGGCAATAACTAAGGGAATCTTCATTTCCTTGAGCGCCAGGGTAGCCAGAATACTGCATTCCATATCGGAGCTGACCGCCACGATAGCTATGTCGCAATCGCGGAATCCGGCCGCTTCCAGGGCGCCTTCCTCGGTGGCATCCCCCTCCATGGCCTTGGCTACAATGCCGGCCATGTGATCCACCACGTCGCGGTCGCGGTCCAGCAAAAGCACTTCCACGCCGCGTTCCGCCAGCGCCTGAGCCAAACTGGAACCAAACCGCCCACTGCCGATAATTCCGATTCTTCTCATGACGTCTCCCTTACCCGATGTTCACATCCTCTTCCGGAAACCGGACCAGTTGCCGGGTGTCCTTCAAGCCCACAACCAACACCATGGTGAGCGGCCCGACCCGGCCGATAAACATGCCCAAAATAATGAGCAGTTTGCCCATAACTGTCAACCCCGGCAGAATACCGGTTGACAAACCCACTGTACCAAAAGCGGAAATGGTTTCAAATAACAATGCTTCCGGGGTAAACTGCGCCGCCACCAAGGCACTTTCCTCGCTAACCAGCAACAGGCCGTAGAGTCCGCCGACCACGACGATCCCCAGCAGAAACACGGACAGTGCCTCTTCCACCACGCGGACCGAAATCGTCCGGCCCTTGAAGATCGTTTCCCGTTTCCCGCGGATTATAGCCAGCATCGTGAACAGGAGCACCATGACCGTTGTGGTCTTGATCCCGCCGGCGGCGGACCCTGGGGATCCGCCGATAAACATCAACAGCATGGTAACAAAGCGGGTGGCCGCGTGGGTCTGCGCCATGTCCACAACATTGAACCCCGCCGTGCGGGGCGTAATGGACTGGAACAGCGCGCAATTCAGTTTGTCGGCTACGTGCAGGGGCGCCAGGGTCTTATCCCATTCCAGCAGGGCAAATACCAGCCAGCCGGCCATAATCAGGACCACGGTAGCCAAGACTACAATCTTTGTGTGCAGCGACAGGCGTCCACGGGTGAGTCGGTTCTCCCGCCAGAATTTAAAGACCGAAAACTCGTTGATGACCAGAAAGCCAAGCCCACCGATGATAATCAGCGCACCCATGGTCAATATGAAAAGCTTATCGTCGCGGACCGCTATAAGGCTGTCGGGGAACAGCGAAAAACCGGCATTGCAGAAGGCACTGACGGCATGAAAGATCCCTTGGTAAAAGGCGCGCCCCGCCGTGACGCCATGCCCCATGATCAGCCGGATCATGAGTACCAGCGCGCCCACACCTTCTGCGACAAACGCGAACACAATCGTCCGGTAAAGCAACCGCTTGAGCTGGTTGGCCTCCTCCCCGCCCAGCGAGGCAGTCAGGGTCAATTCACTCTGAATACTCAGGCGCCGACCCAGCAGGACAAGGCAAACCGTCGCCAACGTCATAAACCCCAGCCCCCCCAGCTGAAAAAGGCCCAGCAAGACGAGCTGACCAAACAAGGAAAAATAAATGCCGGGATCTACGATCGTGTGCCCGGTGACACACATGGCGCTGGTGGCCATGAACAGCGCCGTCAGGGGGTCTGTCCACTGGCCCGACCGGCTGGCCAGCGGGACCATCAGCAGGAGCGTGCCCAGGATAATCGGCACCGCCATGGCCTTGATAATAAACCATTGCGGCGCTTTGGTTTTTTCTTGGTTATTGATGCCCATGACCTATACTATCTTCCCTTGAAACCTGACAGTCAAGCGCAAGTGAACACCCTGGCCCACATCCGCATCGTGCTCTGCCGTCCGATCTACGGCGGCAACATTGGCTCCGTCTGCCGAGCCATGGCTAACATGGGGCTCTCCGATCTGGTGATAGCCGGCGCCGGAGCTTTCGATCCGCTGGAAGCCCGCAAGATGGCCTGCTGGGCCACCGATATCCTGGAATCCTGCCGGCGGGTCGCCACCCTGGCGGAAGCGCTCGCTGACTGCGCCCTCGTGTTCGGCGCTACGGCGCGGACGGGACTTTACCGCCAACATACGCGCTCGCCCCGGGATTGGGCGCCGGGCATCCTGGCCAACGCGCACGCTGGTCGGGTCGCCTTGCTCTTCGGACCGGAGAATGATGGCCTGAGCAACGAGGATCTGGAGCAATGCCACCACTTGATCCGTATCCCCTCCACGCCGGTATATCCCTCGCTCAACCTGGCCCAGGCAGTCATGATTTGCATGTATGAGCTTTACGCGGCCAGCGGTGTGTTCGAGCCCCTGCCGGAAAAATCGCCGTTAGCCGAAAGCGGCATGAAGGAGCGCATGTTCGCCATGTGGGAACAGGTCCTCCTGGAAATCGGTTTCATGGAACTCGCCAAGGCCCGGCACATGATGCTGGGGGTTCGCCGTATTTTTGCGCGCGGCGCACTGAGCGAAGATGATGTCCGTATCCTCATGGGGATTGCCCGGCAAACCAGCTGGTATGCCGATCAGAAGGGGAAAAAGCCGGAAGTATCTTTGGATGGACATCCATAAATCAGGCGGCTCTGCTTTCCCATTGCGACGGGCCGGCGGGTTTGCTATCCTTTGATTCAAATTCAAGGAGAGTGTATTTCTGAAGACACGTATCGGTATCTTAGGCGGTTCTTTCAATCCGGTCCATCTCGGCCACTTGATCCTGGCGCAGGACGCCCTGGAGACATTCGATCTTGCCGCCGTGCTGTTTGTCCCCTGCGATCATCCCCCCCATAAACCCGCGGCTTCGCTGGTGTCCGTCGAGCACCGTATGGCCATGCTGGAGGCCGCCCTGACCGGTTCGCTCCCCTTCGAGGTGTGTGACCTGGAAATCAGGCGCGGCGGCACCTACTCCATCGACACCGTTCGCGCCCTGGCCAAGCACTACCCGAAGGATGATCTGGTCTTTATCATTGGCTCCGACACCCTGCCGGAACTCCATCTCTGGAAGGACATGCGGGAACTGCTCCGGCTCTGCCGGTTTGTGACCCTGGCCCGGCCAGGATTCGACCTTAAGGCCATGACGGAAAAGAGCTTGAACCTGGAGCCGGACTTGGCCCAGGCTTTGCTGGCCAATGTGGCCATCGGCCACCAGGTGGATATATCAGCCTCGGATATTCGTCATCGTGTTGCGGAAGGCATGAGCATCCGCTACCTGGTGCCGGATGCCGTGGACATGTACATAGCGGAACACAGGCTCTATTCCCTGGGGTAACTTTATGAATCGTTCCATGCTCGAATCAACGGAACTGGCGAAGATCATCGCCGACGGCCTGGCCGATAAAAAAGGCAGTGACATCACGATCTATGACGTGCGAACCCATTCGGACATCACGGATTTTCACGTGCTGGCCACCGGTTTGAACCCACCGCACCTCAAGGCCCTCTTCAATGAAACCCGCCTGCGGATGAAGGCCCACGACCTGGCCTGCTACCGCAAATCCGGGATGCCGGACAGCGGGTGGATCGTGGCCGATTATATTGACGTGGTCTTACACCTGTTCAATCCTGCCGCGCGCCAATACTACGCTCTCGACGTCTTGTGGAAGGAAATGCCGCGGCTGGCCATCGGACACCAGATGTCGGACGCCGGACGACTGACGCCGGACTGAAGAATGACCGGAGGCAGATGACTGTGGATCGTAGACTGACCTCTGTCGTCTGTCCTTCTTCCTCTGGTGTCCGCCGTCTGTCGTCCGGTGTCTGTCGTCCGTCGTCTATCCTCCGTCGTCCGTCCTCTGCCTGCCTACGTTCCACTCAGCCGGCCCCATACCCATGTCCCCGCCGCCATCAGCGCTCGTCCGCAGACACTCCATACGACCGCCTGGTCTCCCGCCAACCGCCGAATCAAATCCGGCAACGTCAGGGGCGCCACTATCAGCAGAACCAGACAGACGCCCAGCATGTTTATGAGGTAAATCATGCCGAACGAAAACACCCGGCCATAATCGCGCACGTCCTGTTGGTCTTGAGCCAGGGCATAGATCGTGAACACGAAATGAAACCCCAACGTTAACCCGATAAGCCCGAGCCAAGCAAAAGCATAGGGACGCAGGTCGAAAAAAATCAGCAGGATGTAATACGCCAGGATGACGATGAAGGTGTAGAGGGGGAAAAAATAAGGGGCCAGGGCGATGAGCCAGTTGCTTTGCGATAATTTCACATAGCCGCCGCTCCCGGACACCCGCAGGCCGGAGATTCGCGCTCCCAGGAGCGCGCCCCAGAGTGCGTGCGTCAACTCATGCGCTAGTACATAAAGCCGTACCGGCGCCGGCAACGCCCAGAACACGAACGCGGCCGCCACCACGCCCACGGCAACCATCAGGAACGGCCACGCGCCGCCCGTCAAGGACAATGCAGCCGAGGCGCCGATACTCGCCACCACCGTGCGTGTCAAGGCAATGCCGCAGGGAATCAATAACACGCCGATGCAAAAGCGGAGATACGAGAGCGATTTAAATTTCCGCATAATTTCAAATCCGCGCTTGACTTCCCCGGGGCAATGTTTCAAATTATCGCCCATTGCAACGAGTTGGATATCCGCACAACCGGATTAGATCAGGGAGTTTATACTATGCCCAATATTCACAGTGCCGTTAAGCGGATGCGCGTCTCGAAAAAAGCGCACCAGAGGAACAAGGCCGCTAAATCCAAAATCAGCACCCTGCGTCGCCAGCTTTTCGAAGTATGCACGGCCAATGATGTGGATAAAAGCCGCAAAGTGTTCAGTGATTACTGCTCGATCCTTGATAAGGCCGCCATCAAGGGCATTATCAAAAAAAACACCGCCATTCGTCGGAAACGACGCGCATCGGCTAAGATCGCGGCACTGGCCCAACCACAGGCCTGATCGCCGTCCGTCTTCCGCTCCCCAGCCTGCCCGCAGAAGCCTTGGCGAAGGCGGGGCACCTCACCAGGTTTCCACCACTTTTTCGACAATCCGTTTGGCCAGGTCTTCCGATGCGGCGGGAATGGCCGCGCGCTTGGAACTGTTGAGATTGCCTACAAACACAAACGTGGATTCCCCGATTACGGCCGCCTCGTTCATGATCTCCCGGGTCTTGGCGCGTTTCAGCACAAACGACACATGCAGGGTCAGCCGGTATTCGTTCGGCTTGACCTTGTCCGTCTTACTATAGCGCAGGGGCGTCAGCGTCATGGCGTTCAACGTGGTTTCCAGAAGAACATCGGCCTCGCCCTTGGGCACGATACGCAGAGTGCCGTCCTTCTGAAACTCGGCAATGGTCGCGTTGGTGGTGTCAATTTCCAGCAGGGGTTCGTTGCACCTGTTGATAAAGAGGTGCACATAAATGGCTTTCACATCCGGCGGCAGGGTACTGCCCAGGCGGTAGCCCACACACCCCGGCAGTGTCAGCAGAACGAGCGCCATCCCCAGCAGCATGGCCGTATATTTGTAAATCATGGATCTTTCCCCCGTTGTTGATTGATCTCCGCGATGCGCACATGGGCCTGTTCCGCCCACTCCGAATGGGGAAATTCGTCAATCACCCGCTCATAGCAGACCCGGGCGGCAACCAGGTTGGCCTGGTGTGCCCGCTTGTCGCTGGTGAACCGGGCGGTCTTTTGATAGAGCGCGGCCTGGCCGTACAGGCCGCCGACCAGAGCGTGCTGAAGGTCCGCTAAACAGGTCCGCGCCTCCGCCGCCATGTCGCTGTAGGGATACCAGTCGAGGCATCCCTGCAGCACCGCCGCGGCATTTTCGCGTAAATCCAAGGCCACGGGATTTTCGCGGGAATACTCATAACAGCATCGCCCCTGGCTGAACAAAGCCTGCTCGGCCAAGGGGCTCATGGGATAACGCTGATGGTAGGTCCCGTAGGCTTCAACGGCCAGATCGTATTGCTGGGTCTTTTCATAAATCCGCGCTATGCGGAATTGCAGTTCGGCCGCCCGCTTCCACTGGGTGCCGTTCCGGATCAGCTTCTCAAACAAGGGAATGGCCTCTTCCGGTGTCTTGAACTTGATAAACAGGAAATACCGGTCGCGCGTGGATATGCCATCCGCAATGGCATACATGCTGTCCATGACCTCGTCGTACGGGAAAAAACCGGCGTAGGCCTCCACCAGGAACTGGTATTCCTCAAAAGCCTTGGCCGGCTTGCCGCGCTGTTCCAGCAGGCGACAGTAAGTCAATTGCGCCACGGGCGCCTGCGGAGATTCCGGCCAGGCATTCACCAGCGCCAGGCAGGCTTTCGAGGCCCGGATGGTATGACCGGCGTCCTTGAGCTTGTTGATCCAAGCCAACTGCGTTTCCGGGGTCGCCTCGACCGGCCGGTAATGCTCCCACCAGCTCAAGTCGTGCCGGGCTTGCTTGGTCTCTTCCCTTGTGTCTTCCGCCGCCCAGCCCCCACCCGTCAGCGCGACAAGCAAGAGCCCGGCAAGCCCCACACGCAGGATATGATTCCACGGTTGCATGAAGCGTACATTAAGACTCCTGCGCATACGCCGTCAAGCGGAATCAGAAAAGCACGGTCATGCAAAAAGACCGTAGAAATGCGAAAATCAACTTTTAACATGGTGGGGTATAGGCTTGAGCCAGCGCCAGTAATTCCATAGACTCTTCTGCATCCCGCACATATTCATTGAGATGCTCGGCGTCACATCCAATGTCATAAATCCAATTACCGGGCAGCAAACGTTGCGCAATTGCCGAGCGGAATTCAGAGGTGGTCAGCAAAATTTTGGCGGGGATATTGCCCAGCTTTGCCTTAAGACGATCAATCATCTCAATTCCCCGAGGCCATTTGGGGTTATTCGTGTACTGCAGAATAATAAGTCCTTTTATCTCAAGGACTTCATCAAGGATGTGAATTGCCGATCCTTCCAGATGTATTTCAAATAAACCGCCAAGTCTTGATACCAGTTTTTGAATTGCCGGGGCCGAAAACTCACGGAAGAAGGCGGGAGAATAATTGGCGGCGGCATCATCGGTAATGGAACAGCAGTTGTCGGGAATCCAAAATCCCTGCCAACTGAAGAAGCCGCCATCCACATGGCGAATCAGCGAGCGACAGTGTTCGTAGTGAATGGCCAAAAAGTCCACGCAACGGTCAAGCAACAGCTTCAGATCATCAGGACGCTCGTAAAAATCATAAAAAAGCGCGGATCCGCGCAGTGCCTCGGCCACATCCATTGGGCCATATGAACTGGCAACCGATTGAACACACCCCTCCGGTAAGTTCTTTTCATAACAAACAATGGCGTTATAGAGCCATTGCAACCATACGTTTTTGTTATTATGGACAATTAAATCCAAATTTTCGTAAAGATCGGTAATCGGCTCGGCGGCAGTGCCATAGGTATCATTAAGTTCAATTTTTTTATCAGAGAAATAACCGGAATAAAAAGCGCTCTTGCGTGGATTTGCCGTCGGGCAAAAATCGCCGGCAAGGGTCCGCTCCTCCGTCAGGCGTATTTGCTCTGCTTCGCACATGCGCCGGGCATCAGGAAAAACACGGCAAACAGCCGAGTGAGAATTAGCGCAGGGACGCA
>JAHIMN010000128.1 GCA_018896395.1 Verrucomicrobiota bacterium
ATTCCGTAGTTACACCAGAACTTATACCATGCCATAGGAACGATGTCAACAGAAGATATGCTTTTTTCTTGATGCGACGCGAATAGTGCCGGACAGCGGACCAAGGCAGTTGAATTTTCTCACACGGGTTTGTTCCAGAGGACGTCACCATAAGCCAGGAGTTAGAATAAAAAAATAATCACACAAAGGTACAAAGCACACAAAGATGAATAAAAATGAGTGCGCCAAGGAAAACCGAGGTAAGCGAGCTGGATAAACCAGCTTGGCCAAAGGCTTCAGCCCCTGCTGATCCGCCGAGGCGGAAACCACCGGGCCAGTACGGAACTCTGCATAGGTAAGGGTAACTGAACCTATGGAGCCAAAGGGAAGGGGATGATCGGCCAAACGCAAGTGAAGGGATCGAGCCCCGAAATTACTCTATGTCGCACGTGGCCATGACCTTCATTTTCCGGAAGCCAGCAACGAAGCACGCGGCCTACAAATTCATTGTTTTTTGTAGGCCCACTCACCGAGTGGGCGCGATTTAGGTCATTTTGCAGAAGTCTAGTATTAGGTGACAATTCGTTCCAACGTAACGGTATGCGAACCGGCGGCCAGTGAAATTCCATTCAGGTGAATGTCGGATGAGGATGTCCCCGACAACAACCCTGCCTGCTTTTGCAGACGCCAGCCGGAAGGCAGAGCTAAACTTCCCGAACATCCATCCGGCACACACAGCTCCAGGCGCACGTTCGCATCACTGCGCCGCCAGCAAGACCTGACCAGGCCATGCAGCGTCTGTCTTTCGCCCCGGGCAAACATCAATCCTTCCGGAAACTGCGGTGCAAAGCAGATCCGCTGAAAGCCAGGATGTTCGGCGTCAGGCCGGATGCCCGCCAGGTATTTCATTAGCCAGGCTGACACGCTCCCCATCCAGGGATGGTCGTGTGAGTTCATGCCGCTGCCTGTCTTCAAAGACCAATGTTCCCAGAGAGTGGTGGCCTGATGGGCGCGCATAAAACCGTAACCCGGAAAGTCGGCCGCAGAAGTCACCGCCAGCGCCAGATCGGTCCTTCCTTCTGCACTGAGAGTCTCCAGTAAATATTTGGTGCCCAGCAGGCCAGTGCTCAAATGGCGCTGCCGTGATTCGATATTCGCCACCAGATTTGCGAAAACCGCACCTCTCAATTTTTCCGGGACTACCCCCAGATACAATGCCCAGGCATTGGAAAACTGACTGCCATTACCATACTGGATTGTTTCGGGATTAAAAAAACTCTGGTGAAATACGCTCATCGTCTCGCGTTCCATTTTTTCCCATCGTTCCGCCTCGACAGATTGCAGACCGAGAATCCGGGCGATCCTTGCCGTGATCCGGGCGCTCAGCAGCAGAAATCCAGTGTTCGTCAGTTGATGCGGTGTCTCCTCTGCAGCCAGCCAATCTCCTCCGAAAACAGCATTATCGGCGCAACGCGTCGGATACGACTGGTCGAGAAACTCCATGTAACGGCGCATGCTCTCCCAATGCTGGCCCAGCACGCGCCGGTCGCCTGTATGAAGGTAAACATCCCATGGTATCAGAATGCCGGCGCATCCCCACGCAATATCACCCCCCATGCGCGCCAGAGTATGCGGCGTGGTATCGCCAAGGGCTCCATCCGCCCGCTGGTCATCCCGCATATCCTGGAGCCATTTCACGTATGTTGAAGCGGCATCAAAATTATACAGCATCGCCTCGCATACGATATGAGCATCCGCCATCCAGCCCTGGCGTTCATCGCGCTGACAGCAATCCGTCGGCAGGCTGTGCAGGTTGTTGAGCAGCGTCCAACGACTTGCCCTTTGCACCCAGTTGAGGACTTCGCTGGAACACTCGAAATGTCCAATGGACTGGACATCGGTATGCACCGCCCGTCCTTCGATCATGCTGAGTTCCGGACGTCCTGGATAGCCGGTCATTTCCACAAAACGAAAACCATGATAAGTAAAACGAGGTTCCCATACTTTTTCCATTGTGCCGCCGGCGCAAATATATCGATCCGTTGCACGGGCGGTGCGCAGATTGGCCATGTTAATCATACCATCCGCGACCTTCAATCGGCCTTCCTGCCGTGCCTTCGTCTGCTCTTCATCCGTCCAGACCGTGCCATTATCAAAAATGCTCTCCGCAAAACGGAGTTTAATCTCCTGTCCTTCGCCGGCCTTCACCCGCAACCGCACCCAGCCGGCAATGTTCTGTCCTAAATCAAATACCCACACGCCTTTTTGAGGTTCACTCAATGCCACAGGTGTCACTGTTTCCGTCACACGAATCGGGGGATTCATCTGGGCTGAAAGCGCGGGGCGATAGTCCGGAAATGTCAAAGCCTGCGGCCGATCCGAATCATCGAATCCTGTATCG
>JAHIMN010000013.1 GCA_018896395.1 Verrucomicrobiota bacterium
ATTCAGGATTCAGGAGACAGCCTGCCCGAGTGTCGGCCAGGGAATTCAGAATAAATGTAAATCCCTTGAGATAATTTCATAACTCCGAAAGAATCGACTCGACGGGGCGAGTCTCCTGCAATTTTTCAGGAAAATCGCTGGTTGTAGGAGCGCTACCCCGTTAGCGCAATGAGTTTTAAAATTAGCTCCCTTAACAAAAATTACGTTGTCGAGCTGAAAAATTCTGAATCCTGACTTCTGTGTTCTGCTTGCAAAAGCGAACTTTTGCAAGCGACTCGTGTAAAATGTTATTTATCGTCTTCAAAGCCGGTGATGCCAGCTATGCCCTGGAGGCGCGCCAGGTCATCGAGGTGGTTCCGCTTGTGACCCTGCGGGCTTGTCCCGGCGCGCCCGCCTATATGACCGGTCTGGCGAATTACCACGGAACCGGCGTGCCGATCGTGGATCTCGGCCGCCTGGTTGGCGGCGCGCCCTGTGCCGTGTACCTGAGCACCCGGATCATTCTGACGACCTATGCCGGAGGGGACGGCCAACAGCGTGTCATCGGGCTTTTGGCCGAAACGGTGATAGAAACCGTGGAACGGGAAGAAGCCGATTTTTCTCAGACCGGCGTAGCCGCTTCCGGAACCTCCGATCTTGGCAAGCTGGCCGTCAGCGGAACAGGATTTGTTCAGCGAGTCGTGGTGGAACAGCTGGTGCCGAAGGAACTGGAAAAAATACTGTTCGCGGAGCCGGAAAAGGCGGCATCATGACGGCAAACACCGTAGAACAATGGCTGGCTGGGGCAACCGGACTGGACGTGCATACCCTGGGTCCACAAGCCGTGGCCGATGCCGTGAAACGGCGCATGGCCGCGTGCGGCCTGGCGAAGGAAAGCGATTACCTGGAACGCTTGAACTTGGCACCAGCCGAGTCGTCGGTACCGGCCGAGTCGTCGGCACCGGCCGAGTCGTCGGCACCGGCCGAGTCGTCGGCACAGGATGAACTCCAGGCGCTGAATGAAACGATCGTGGTGCCGGAAACCTGGTTTTTTCGCGATCGCGAGCCGTTTGTTTTTCTGGCCAAGTATGTGAATGCGACATGGCTGGCCGCACATCCCCATGACCGATTGCAGGTGTTGAGTGTTCCCTGCTCCTCCGGGGAGGAACCATATTCCATTGCCATGACGCTTCAGTCGGCGGGTTTTCGAACGGATCGCTACCGGATTGATGCCGTGGATATCAGTCCGGCTTTATTACGCAAGGCCGAAACAGGGGCCTATGGGCCCAATTCCTTCCGGGGCGGGTTCTTGGAGCATTGCGAGCGCTATTTCACGCTCGAAGGCGCCATCAGGATTGTCCGCCCTGAGGTCCGCGTCGGCATCCGATTCATCCATGGCAATATAATGGGCCCGCAAGGGTTTGCCGCGGAACAATCCTACGACATTATTTTCTGCCGCAATCTGCTTATCTACCAGCACGAGGAGGCGCGCGGGCATATCATTGCCACGCTGGATCGCCTGCTGAAGCCCGAAGGCCTGTTGTTTATGGGGCATGCCGAAATGATGTCCGTGCTGACGGATCGCTACGCGCCGGTCTGCCACAGCGGCGCCTTTGCCTATTGCAAAATCAACGGGCGCCTCAAGACGGTAGAGCCGCGGCCAAATCAATTAACCGCGGATGTCACTGATAGACGCGGATCAGAACAAACCGTATCCGCGAAATCCGTGTCATCAACGGTTAAAAGTTCCCTTAATCAAAACACGACCAATCAGGCTGCGATTCAGGGTCAACCCGGCGTGTCTTCGATCCGTCCTCCGGCGCCATCCTCCGCCACCCGGCTGGAGCCGGCATCCCGGCTGGAGCCGGCATCCCGGTTGGAGCCGGCATCCCGGTTGGAGCCGGCATCCCGGCTGGATCGCGTCCGCGTTCTGGCGGACCAGGGCCGCTTGGACGAGGCCACCGTGATATGTCAGGACCTGCTGAAGGAAAGCCCTCAGCAGGCGGAAACTTATTGCCTATTGGGCGTGATCCGGGCGGCGGCGGGACAAGTTCAAGCGGCGGAAGAATGCCTGAACCGGGCGCTATACCTGGACGCGGATTTCTACGAGGCTTTGATTCATCTTTCCCTGCTGAAGGTGCGGCGTGGTGACGAAGCGGGCGCCGAGCGCTTGCGCCGGCACGCTAAACGCGTTTGTGACCATGCGAAGGTGACACCATGAGCGCGACCCCTGTCCAGGATTGCTGGAACCGGATCGGTGTCCAGGGCGACAAGTCCTGCCCAGAATTGCACCGGCACATTCACTGCCGGAACTGCCCGACGTTCGAACAGGGCGCGCATGCCTTGCTGAATCGCGCGCCACCGGCCGGCTACATCGAAGAATGGACCCAATTCCTGGCCCGTGCAAAAGAGACCGAAGTCGGGTTCACCGATACGGCTTTTGTTTTCCGAATCGGACCGGAATGGCTGGCGCTCAGCACGCGCTTGTGCGTGGAAATTGTGGCCATGCGCCCCATTCGGCGTGTGCCGCATCGCTCCGACCGGCTGCTTATGGGATTGGCGAGCGTGCGCGGCGAACTGCTGTTATGTTTTTCGCTGGCTAATTTGCTGGGGTTGGAGCCGGCATCCCGGCTGGAGCCGGCATCCCGGCTGGAGCCGTCGGCCGAAACGTCGGCTGCGGCCAATGCGGCTTCCAAGGCGCTACCGCGCCTGCTGGTGGCCCGTAAGGATCGGTTCGCCATAGCCTTTCCCGTGGACGAGGTCATGGGCCTGCACCGGTTCCATCGGGACACCATCCGGGCAATCCCGGCGACCGTGGCCCATGCCGTTCCGCAATTCAGTCGCGGCATGCTCACGGCCGATGGACGCAAGATCGGACTGCTCGACGACGAACTGGTATTTCACGCGCTGACAAAAGTATTGGCATGAATGGGAAGCATAATGAAGTGTTCGGTGTTCAGTGTTCGGCTGGCCTGTAACACTATGTGTAGAAATGAGGAGATATTTTCCAAAGAGCATGACCAAGAGTGTGGATGTATTGGATTTTGATACTCCAATACCCCGCTACGCCCATACTCCCATACATGGAATGTGGACTGTCGCTAAGACCGCTGACGAGAGCGGGGCAATCCGAACACTGAACACCGAACACCGAAAACTTGAGTAAGTGGTTACAATATGACGACATCCGGCGGACAGGATTTAAGTGCTTTTTCCATGTTGGATCTGTTCCGGCAGGAGACGGAGGCGCAGACGGCAATTCTGAACGAGAGCCTGCTGGCCCTTGAGCAGGATCCCGGCAATACCGAACGGCTGGCGGCCATGATGCGCGCCGCCCATTCGCTGAAGGGCGCGGCGCGCATTGTCAACCTCGATCCCGCCGTGAAAGTCGCCCACGCACTGGAAGATTGTTTCGTCGCCGCCCAGAAGGGCGAGATCGTCATTCAGCCGGAAGCGGTGGATGGCCTATTAAGCGGCGTGGATATGTTGACGCAAATCGCCCGCGTGCCGGAGGCGGAAGCCGCCGCCTGGCGGATAGAGCATCAGGCGGAAATTGACGAACTTGCCGGGCGGTTGGCGTCAATTCGCTCCGGCCAGACGGCGCCAAGCGCGAAGGTATCCAAACCGGCGGAAAGTCTGAAGCCGGTGGAAACACCGAAGCCCGTTCCGCAACCCAAGACCACGGAAGCCAAGCCACCGGCCGATTCGTCGGCTCCGGCCGATTCGTCGGCTCCGGCCGATTCGTCGGCTCCGGCCGCGTCGTCGGTTCCGGCCGCCGGCACGGAGAGCAAGGACCGGGCCGTGCGGGTCTCATCCGATAACCTGAACCGCATGCTCGGCATGATGGGCGAATACATGGTGCAGACGCGCTGGTTTGAGCCGTTTGCCGCCGGATTGCAGGCGCTTAAAAAACAACAGAACGGACTGGCCCGCTTGTTGGAACAAGCATGCACGGCACGGCATGCGAGCCGGAGGGACAGCCGCACGGCCGAGTCGTCGGCACCGGCGGAGCAGGTCGCCGACCTGCGCCACAAGCTGGATGCCTGCCGCCAGGCCACGGCCAAGCGCCTGGAAGAATTTGATTTCTTCGCACAGCAGTCCTCGGACCTGGCCGAACGGCTTTACCGGGAAGGCCTGATCAGCCGCATGCGACCGTTTGCCGATGGCGTGCAGGGTTTCCCGCGCATGGTTCGGGACCTGGCGCGCCAGTTGAACAAAAAAGTCAAATTCGAGATGGTCGGCCAGACCACCGGTGTGGATCGCGAAATCCTGGAGAAACTGGAGGCGCCGCTGACGCACCTCCTGCGCAATGCACTGGACCATGGATTGGAAACCCCCGAGGAACGCCAGGCAGCGGGAAAGAATCCGGAAGGGTTACTGACGCTGGAGGCGCGACACCAAGCCGGGCAATTGCATGTTATTGTGGCCGATGACGGGCGCGGTATTGACCTGGCGCGCATCCGCCGAAAAGTGGTTGCCCGCGGGCTCAGCACCGATGAGATGGTCGGCCGCCTCACCGAGGCCGAACTGCTGGATTTCCTTTTTTTACCCGGATTTTCGACGAGCAAAGCGGTAACTGAAATTTCCGGACGGGGGGTGGGCCTGGATGTCGTCCGCAATCTGACCCAGGAAGTGGGCGGCCTCGTGCGCGTGGAGAACCGCCCCGGCGCCGGCCGCGTCGTCGGCGCCGGCACGCAGTTCCATTTACAGCTCCCGATTACGCTTTCCGTCTTACGTACCCTGCTGGTGGAAATTGCGGGTGATCCGTATGCCATTCCACTGACGCGGATTGACCACCTGGTTGTGGCCGCGCCGGAGGAGATCCAGACCTTGGAGGGCCGGAGGTACCTGACATTGAACCAGCGGCATATCGGGCTGGTGGATGCGCGCGAGGTGCTGGAACTGAGCGGCAAGGCCAGCCGCCCGGCGGCGTGGCCAATCGTGATTATCGGGGACCGCGCAAACGCTTACGGCCTGGTTGTGGATCGGTTTATCGGGGAAAGCAAGCTGGTGGTACGCACGCTGGATGCGCGGCTGGGCAAGGTCCAGGACGTAAGCGCGGTTTCCCTGTTGGATGACGGCGCGCCCGTGATGATTGTTGATACGGAGGACCTGGTGCGGGACATCGAAAACCTGCTTTCCGGCGGACGCCTGAAGCAATTTCAGGCGGCAGGCAAGACGGCGGCCGCCAAGACCCGCAAGCAGATCCTGGTCGCGGACGACTCGATCACGGTTCGCGAGATGGAACGCAAACTGCTGGAAAACCGCGGTTACGCCGTGGACGTGGCCGTGGACGGCATGGATGCCTGGAACACGGTGCGCATGGGACGCTACGACCTGGTCGTCAGCGACGTGGACATGCCGCGGATGAACGGCATTGAGCTCGTGCGGCACATCAAGCAGGATATCCGGCTCCAGGCCCTGCCTGTGATCATCGTATCCTACAAGGACCGCGAAGAGGATCGCTTGAGCGGACTCGAGGCGGGGGCCACCCATTACCTCACCAAGAGCAGTTTTCATGACGAAACGTTTTTGAAGACCGTGGCGGATGTGATCGGAGATCCGTGAAAATCGCGATTGTCAACGACCTTATGATGGCAGTGGAAGCCCTGCGGCGCGTGGTGTGCAGTTGCCCGGATTACACGATTGCCTGGGTGGCGCGCGACGGCGCCGAAGCAGTCCAGAAGTGCGCGGTAGACCGCCCCGACATGATTCTCATGGATCTGATCATGCCGGTAATGAACGGCGCCGAAGCCACCCGGCATATTATGCGGGATTCGCCCTGTCCCATCCTGGTGGTGACCGCCACCGTGGACGGCAATATAAGCCTGGTGTTCGAGGCTATGGGCTACGGCGCGCTGGACGCCGTCAATACCCCCGTGCTGGGCACAGATGGCAAGCTGACCGGCGCCCAGGCGCTATTGCGCAAGATCGAGATCATCGGCCACTTGATCTCTCGCCCGGCGCCGATGAGCCCGGCAGCGATGGAGTTTGGGGCGCTGCCAACGGTAAAGGGCCGCCTACCGCTCATCGTCCTGGGCGCCTCAACGGGTGGCCCCGCCGCGCTGGCGGATATTTTATCCCGATTGCCGGCGGTTGTTAACGCGGCTGTGGTGGTCATCCAGCACGTGGACAAGGAGTTTGCGCCGGATTTGGCCCTCTGGCTGGGTACGCGTTGCCCGCTCAATGTCAAGGTGGCCACGCTGGGATGCCGTCCGGAGACAGGCGTCGTCTGGCTGGCCGGTACCAACGATCACATGGTGCTGACGGAACACGGCACGTTAGAATATCAGGTCGAGCCGGTCGAATGTTTTTATCGCCCGTCCGCGGATGTATTTTTCAAGAGCGTGGCGGCGCATTGGTCGCCACCTGGTGTGGCTGTGTTGTTGACCGGCATGGGGCGGGATGGCGGCGAGGGGTTGCTGGCCCTGCGGCGATGCGGCTGGCGCACCCTGGCGCAGGACAAAGCCACCTCCATCGTGTACGGGATGCCGCGGGCGGGCGCGGAACTGGGCGCCGCGGAAAAAATCCTGCCACTGAGCGCCATCGCGGATGCCATCATGCAGGGGATCGAAAAACGGATCATGAACCCTATTCAGGATGACCATGGAAAACACAAACGCTAGCCCGTTAAAAACCGCGTTGACCCAGCATGCGATCAAGGTGCTGCTGGTGGATGATCAGGCCATGATCGGCGAGGCCGTGCGCCGCATGCTGGCGCCCGAAGCTGATATTAGCTTTCATTACTGCAATGATCCGGCCGGTGCCTTGAAGATGGCCCGCGAGCTGGCGCCCACCGTCATTCTCCAGGACCTCGTCATGCCGGAAATTGACGGCCTGACGCTGGTGAAATTCTACCGGGCCGAGCCCGCCCTGCGGGATACCCCGCTGATTGTGCTTTCGACCAAGGAGGAGCCCGCCACCAAGGCAGAGGCTTTTGCGCTGGGCGCCAACGATTACCTGGTCAAACTTCCGGACCGAATCGAGCTGGTGGCGCGTATTCGGCACCACTCGCAAGGTTACATCAATTTACTGGAGCGCAATGAAGCCTACCAGGCCCTGCTGGCCAGTCAGAAGGCACTGGCGGCCGAGCTGGCCGAAGCGGCGGCCTATGTGCAATCGCTCCTGCCCGCGCCGCTGGACCAGGGACCCGTGCGCACCAGCTGGCAGTTCATCCCCTCCACCTCGTTGGGTGGCGATGCCTTTGGGTATCACTGGCTGGATGACGATCGTTTCTGCATGTTTTTATTGGATGTTTGCGGACACGGGGTGGGCGCGGCATTGCTTTCCATTTCGGCCATGAATGTGCTCCGGTCGCAGACCCTGCC
>JAHIMN010000129.1 GCA_018896395.1 Verrucomicrobiota bacterium
GCCATTTTTGAGATCCCTCGACTACGCTCGGGATGACCTTCACTGGCGGAAACTACTTTTTCAACAACTGTTTCAGATTGTTTCATAATCATAATCTACATTCAACTATTTTTTATCGTTCAATTTTTATCAGCGCCAATTCAAACGCGGCGCCGCGCTGCGGGAACCATTGATTGACAGAACCTTTTGATCTGATAACTTGATATTGAGACTTTAATCGGTGAAATTGACCAACGTTGTTATCAAGTCATTTAAAAATATGGCAGGCATTTGTTATGCAGAGTCAACTACAAACTGGCGACAAGAAAATCCTCGACGAAGTGCGCAACGTGATGCGCCTGCACCACTACCCCAGATTGGAATTTTTGGAATTTGTTATTATATGTCTGCTTCACCCTTACCTCTCTCTTTGCCTCTCATTCACGGATTGACCCATGCCCAACTCACGGAGATTTGCCGTGAGCTGGATCAACCCGCCTACCGCGCCCGGCAGATATGGAAATGGCTTTACCACCGCTTCGCGGCCGACTGGTCTGAAATGAAAAATCTTCCGTTAGGCCTGCGGCAGGCGCTCGCCCATCGCTTGTCGCTGGCTTCGGCCGCGGTCACCCGCTCCCAAAGCGAAGCGGGCGTTGGGACCACCACCAAATGGCTGATTGCCCTGGCGGATGGCGACTGGGTGGAGGAAGTCCTGATCCCGGCCAGGGGCCGCACGACGCTGTGTGTTTCGAGCCAGGTGGGATGCAAATTTAACTGTGCCTTCTGCGCCAGCGGCAAAGCTGGATTCCGGCGTAACCTGGAGACGGGCGAAATCGTGGGCTTGGTTGTAGTCGCCGCCCGAAATTTGGGGGCAATACCCTCGAATCTTGTTTTTATGGGCATGGGCGAGCCGCTGGATAATTACGATGCGGTCCTGGCGGCCGTCCGGATCATTAACGATGCTGAGGGCTTAAGCCTCGGCGCGCGCCGGATTACGATCAGCACCTGCGGGATTATTCCCGGCATTCAGCGCCTGGCGCAGGAAGGCCTGCAGGTGGAGCTCTCGATCTCCCTGCATGCGTCGGACGACGCCCTGCGCTCGCGTCTCCTGCCGGTCAACCGCAAATACCCGTTGGGCGACTTATTGGAAGCCTGCCGCATCTACGCCGAGCAGACCGGCCGGCTGATCACCTTCGAATACACGTTGATCCAGGGTGTTAATGATTCGCCCGAACAGGCCCGTGAACTGGCGCGCATCCTGCGCCCGATCCATGCGCGGGTGAACCTGATTCCGCTGAGCACCGTGGCAGAATTTGAAGGGCGTGCGCCCCCTGCGCCGGTCGTGAGAGAGTTTCTCAATATACTTGAGCGCGCGCGGATTAATGCTACCCTGCGCATATCTAAGGGTGGCGGCGTAGACGCCGCCTGTGGTCAGTTAAGGCGCAGGCACGAATCAGACCTAAAGCTATAAATTCCAAATTCCAAGTTACAAATTCCAAGGAAATGCAATCAATAAAGGTAAAGGAAAAAAACAGAAAGAAAACCAGGATTTATTTTGTCTTTATTAGAATTTAACTATTCCTTGGAATTTGGATTTTGGAACTTGGAATTTGAGTTGCGGGTATCCCGTATTAGTTATGACTCATCAACTAACAGCTATTAATATTTTATCATCCGCCGCGGCTCTGCCCGCGGAGCTGGCGCCGGAGGCCGCGGATAGTTACCTGACGGATGAATCCCGCCTGCGTGGGCGCGCGGAACGCCTGTTCTTCCCGTCGTCGGAAGCGGAGGTGGCCGCCGTGCTGAAGGCGGCGGCCGACTCCGGCAAGCCGGTCACGATTTCCGGCGGCCGCACGGGGATTACCGGCGGAGCCGTGCCGGAAGGCGGCTGGCTCATAAGCTTAGATAAGATGAACCGCCTGACGGCCCTGCGCTACGATCCGGGCGCCAACCGGTTTTATCTGCATTGTCAGCCCGGGGTCACGCTGGAAATCATCCATACCGTCGTTGAAAAGAAACGGTTCCCCGGAGAGGAAACCTGGGACGCTGACTCGCAATCAGCCTTGCAACAACTACGCGCTAAAGGCGCCTGGATGTTCCCACCCGACCCGACGGAACGTTCCGCGACCCTGGGTGGCATGGCCTCCTGCAATGCCTCCGGCGCGCGCACACTTTTCTATGGGCCGACGCGCCGGTACGTGGAGCGCGTGCGCGCGGCGCTTATCGGGGGTTTCGTGCTGGATATCGCACGCGGAGCCAGCGCCGCAGCGCCGGACGGCGCCTTTCAATTGGTGTTGCCGGATGGCACCGTACGCGCGGGACGGATCCCGGGATATCGCATGCCGGCGGTCAAAAACGCGGCCGGCTATTTTGCGCAGCCGGGCATGGACCTGCTGGATTTACTGATCGGCTCGGAAGGAACTTTGGCGGTAGTCACCGAGCTCGTCATCACGCTGATTCCAGCCCCGGAGACGATCCTGGGCGTGATCGGCTTTTTTACTGCGGAGCCGGAGGCATTAAATTTTGTGCGCGCCGCGCGCGGCGAAAAGCCGTTAGCCGAAACACCGTTGTTGCCCACTCCTCCCCTGGCACTGGAATATTTTGATATCCATGCCTTGAACCTCCTGCGGGACCAGAAAGTGAAGCAAGGAGCAACGAGCGCCATCCCGGCCCTGCCGGAAAAGGCGCATACGGCCGTGTATATTGAGCTGGCGACCACGGAAGCGGACCTGGAGCCGGCGGCCGAGGCGCTCCTGGCGCTCCTGGAAGCCTGCGGCAGTTCCGCGGATACGGCCTGGACGGCAATGACGAGCGAGGAAACCGAACGCCTGAAAGCCTTCCGCCACGCCCTGCCGGAAACGATCAACCAGCGCATCGGCGAACGGGCACAGAAGATTCCCGGATTAACCAAGCTGGGCACCGATTTGGCCGTGCCCGACGACGCCCTGTTGAAGATGATGGCCGCCTACCGGGAACTGCTGGACACCGCCGCCCTGGACTATCTTCTATTCGGCCACATCGGCAACAACCATGTCCACGTAAATATTCTGCCGCGCAACCTGGATGAGTATGCCCAGGGCAAAGCGCTTTACCTGGAACTGGCGCGCAAAGCGCTGGCCTGGGGCGGCACGGTTTCCGGCGAGCACGGCATCGGCAAGTTAAAGAAACCGCTATTGCGCCTGATGTATGGCGAGGCCGGCATCGCCGCCATGCGCGCCGTCAAGTATGTCTTTGATCCCGCCGGCCTCCTGAATCCCGGCACCCTGTTTGACCGGTAAACGGAAAATCCGTATCTCGGGCCTCGCGGATGAGGCCCGGGGCCGTGTCGGGCGGTGACGGCGAGGACTTAGTGGCGAGAAAACAACGCTCAACGCGAGCGCGTGCAACTTACCGCTTTCAACGGACGGAGCATAGTGGACCAGCATGAGAGAGGAGAACAACGGTATGATGACCACAATTCGGACGACCATAATCGGCATTTTCTTACTGCAGGCAACTTTGTGGGCTGAGTCGACGGTCCGTGTTTCCAAACAGGAGGACGGCAGCTACCGGGTCGTCACTCCGGCCTATTCGGTCGCGATCGGCACGAATGGATTCCTGCAGTCGATCCGGGCGGGCGACACGGAATTCCTTCAGCCGCATCCGTGGTTCGGCATGACGAGTTTCGTCACGGAATTCATCGCCGGCGGCTGCGTCGGTGTGCTGCACACGCAACAGACGGCCCACGTTCTCGCCAACCTGCAACAACCGTCGCCGACGCAGATCGAGGCCCGCAGCAGCGCTTGCCTCGTCCGATACGACTTCCGCGAGCGGGATTTTGATATCGCCAGCAAGCTGCTGGATCCCAACACCGGCCGCTTCTACATCCTCTTCCCCTCGGCGCAGGTGGCGAAGGCGCTGAATGAGCGGAACGATTCGGCGGTCCGCCTCGATTCGTGCCAGCAGAACATCTGGTCGTTTCAGGAAGGCATGCGCTGGATCGCCCGGAACGGCGCGATGCTGAAGGTCCAACAGCCGGCGATGAACGGATATGCGCAGTTCGGTTGGTGGGGGTATTCGCACCCCCCGTCAAACGCCGTTTACGGTGTGTCCTTCAGCGTCACGCCCCGCGAGACGAGATACACGTTCGTGCCCGTGGCCAATCCGTCCGTGGCCGAGTCGGTGCATTTCGAGATCAAGTGCCCGGATGCGGATATGCTGCTGCCCAAGGACGGCCGGCTCACCGTCACTGCCGAGAATCTTGTCCCGCGCGCGATCGAAGTGAAAACGGTGTATGAAATCCGGGATTACGTGAGACGCGATCTGGTCGCGGCAAAGAAGACCGCGCTGAAACTCAAGCCGCATGCGAGCGGCCTGGTCGACACCGCCATTTCCATTCCGGCGCCCGGCCCATACCGGGGGATACTGAAGACTCTCGATGCCAACGGCCAGCCGGTGCGGCAGATTGAATGGATCTTCACGTACGACTTCCCGAACTACCATCCTCCGCTGGTGCGTCCGCCTGATTTCAAGGAATTTTGGGCCGAGACACTGAAGAAACTCGCGGCAACGCCGCTGGACACGAAGATGACGCTCAACGAAAAGGAAAGCACACCGGAGTCGGAGACCTACGAGGTCAGCCTGGCCAACTTCAACGGCCGTCGCGTCACCGCGTGGTACTGCAAACCGCGCAAGGCCGGCAAGTACCCCGTCGTGTACTACTGTCCTCCGACCGGTGTGTATCCGATGGTCTTCTGGGCAGGCAAAGGCAATGGCCGCTACGGCACGTTCCACATCGCGGTCCACGGGTTCAACGTGGCACTGAAAGACATGCCGGAGCAGGATCCCTGGCGCGGCTACCACACGGTAGGACTGGAAAGTCCCAAAACAACGTCCTGGCGGTTCATCTACGCGGGGCTGGTGCGCGGCATGGACTTCCTGCTGAGCCGGCCCGAGGTGGACCCCGACCGCATCATGGTCGCGGGCAGCAGCCAGGGCGGCGGGTTGGCAACCGTGCTGGCGGGTCTGCATCCGAAAGTGGCGTTCCTCAACCCGCAGTTCTCCGGGTTGTGCCACCTGGACTGGATTGGCGACGGCAAGCCGGGCTGCTGGCCGTTCGGTATGGCCAATAAACCATCCGGCCAGACCGAGGAACAGTTCCTTAAAACGCTGAGCTACTTCGACGTCGCCAACTTCACTCCCGACGTCCGGTGCCCGACGGTAGCCCTCATCGGCATGATGGATTTCGTGACCGGCTCCGGGAATCAGATCGCCACGTTCGCGCACCTGAAGCCCGGGCAAGTCGAGTTCGTCTGCGATCCCTGGGGCGGCCACGGTGGGTGCGACCGGCAATATAGTCAGCGCTACAAAGAAGCGCGGCAACGTTTCCTCGACGGCCAATCCGTCATCCTCAAGCCGGCGAAATAGCCGTTGAAATGAGAACGGATGAACATCGATCATGCCTGCTCCTCTATAATTATTGACACCAAACGAGTTAAACGATCAGCCCGGTCATCCGGCATAGTATTCCGATCTCGTTGCTCCACAGTAAGGAGGAAAAATATGGATGGGGTTTCAGCCGATGCAGGCCCGGCAGTCGGAATTACACCCCCATTCGCGTTCATCCATATGTTTTGCGGGTTAGATGAAATCGGGTTGGGATCAGCCAATACAACCAACCTGATCGCACTGCGCGTAAATGGGGCATGCGCCGCAATGCGGGCGCACCCCCCGGCACACACTCTGGCCGAAGGATACCAGGTAGGCGTTGAACACCTGCCAGTATTTCACCGGCAACCGGCGGCGCAAAACTAGCTCCGTTTGCAGGGGAGTGCGCGTGCGGATTAGACCCCAGCGATTGCTGATACGATGCACATGGACATCCACGCAGATAGCCGGCTTGTTGAAGGCCACGGCCACCACGAGGTTGGCCGTCTTGCGGCCGACGCCCGGCAATCGGATGAGGTCCTCAACGATGTTGGGAATGACGCCGCCAAACTGAGCGGCCACGGCACCTGGAAGTTTCTTCAGAAGTTTCGCCTTGGTCCGGTAAAACCCGACCGGATAGATCAGGCGTTCCAGCCGTAAACGTGGCACACGCCGGAGATCCTCCAGGTTACGGACCACCCCAAAAAGTTTGCGGCAGGCCGCCGCCGTGGTCCGGTCCAGCGTGCGTGCGCTCAGGATCGTGGCCACCAGGACCTGAAACGGATCTTTGGTTCGCGCCTGGATCAGCTCCACAATGGGCGTCCGCTTTTTTTCGTATTCCCGCTTCAGGATACGCATAACCGGTGTCAGGGCTTCGATATTCATGGGGGTTAGAATAAAGGATTCGTCGCTGAGCGGCAAGCGCATGCGTTTGCCGCATATCGCGGTTGCCGCATTGACATGGATTTGGCCGCATGCTATATTTCAATTCGCAATCCGTTCTTGCCACGTCGTCACGCGCTCAGCGCGCGGCAAGTGGTCGCTTGCTACGGCTAAAGCCGGAGCGACACGAAAAACCGGCACAGGGCTGGTAACGCAGTCTTTTGTTTTACGGAAGGAGATTTTTACTTTGGATTTAGAACGTGTGCGCCACAGCACGGCGCATGTTATGGCCGCCGCCGTCACGCGGCTGTTTGAGAACGTCCAGCTCGACATCGGTCCGGCCACAGCGGACGGCTTCTACTACGATTTCGACCTGCCCCACCGGTTTACCCCGGA
>JAHIMN010000130.1 GCA_018896395.1 Verrucomicrobiota bacterium
TGAAGGAGCTGGTTCATCGTTACAAGGGGCACCGGGCAATCTGCTTTCATCACCGCGCGGCTTTTATGTGGTCCGCCTACCTGATGGGGATGGACAACATTCTGGCTGACTTCCTGTTGGAACCGGAAAAGGTTGAAATCGTGCTGGATAAAGTCTTGAAAACCAATATCGCGGTTATCCGCAGGGCAATTCGGGCAGGCGCGGAAATAATTGTGCTTGGCGACGACTATGCGCACAATCTCGGCCCCATGATGAGTTCGGAATTGTTCAGGCACTTTCTTCTGCCGCGTCTTAAGAAGATGGTGGAGGCGATTCACGAAGAAGGGGCGCTATGCATCAAACATTCGGATGGAAATATTTATCCGTTGCTGGAGATGATCGTATCGGCCGGGCCGGACGGGATCAATCCGATTGAACCGGCGGCGGGGATGGATTTGAAAACGGTGAAACATCTTGTCGGCGATCAAGTCTGTCTGGTCGGTAATATTGACTGCGCGTATCTGCTCCCATTTGGCACGCCAGCGCAGGCGCGTGACACTGTTCGGCAGGCGATTGCGGATGCCGGTACGGGAGGCGGCTTTATTCTGAGCAGTTCAAACAGCATTCATTCCACATGCAGGCCGGAGAATGTTATGGCAATGGTGCGCGCAGGTCATGAGTTTGGGGCGTATGCGTGATGATATGTGAACTTAAATTTTGCACTAAATCCAAAATGGAGAATTGAAGAACTGCTTGATGACTGTGACTTACCAGTGAGACAACCTTGGAGAACCTGATGATGAAACGTTCTGATATAAATAAAGCAATTGATCGCGCTGTTGCTTTCTTTACGGAGCATCATTTTCCGTTGCCGCCGTTCGCGTTTTGGACCCCTGAAGAATGGCTGAAAAAAGGGCCTGAATGCGATGAGATTCGCGAAGCGCGTCTGGGATGGGATATTACCGACTTCGGCAGTGGCGACATTCCAAGGAAGGGACGTTCTATCTTCACCTTGCGAAACGGCGTGGCAGGAACGTCCGGCGGGAAATCATACGCTCAAAAAGTGATGCATTTGCGTGAAGGCCAGCGATCTCCCGTGCATTATCATAAGAGCAAAATGGAGGATATCATTAATTGCAACGGTGGTAATATTTTAATATGTCTATGGCAACTGGATTCCGATGGCAAACCGTCCCGGTCCCCCTTGGATGTGAGCGTGGATGGAATTGTCCGCCGCGTTTCTGCTGGCGAACAGATTTATCTGAGGCCGGGGGAGTCGGTGTGCGTTCAACCGTTTATGTGCCATCAGTTTTGGAGCAGAGAGGGAACAGGAGATTCGTTGTCCATGGAGGTTTCGAGCGTATGTGACGACCTGACTGACAACTGTTGGCTGGAACTGGCGGTTCGTTTCCCGGAAATTGATGAGGATGAGCCGCGCCGTTATTTGCTGGGCGGAGAGTATCCGCGAGCCGGGCAGAAGGAGCAATGTCAAAATGCAGTATGTCAAAATGCAATATAAATTGCTCAGCGTACAAAATGCTGAAACTTCTGATAGGCCTGGTCCCAGGTGGCGGTGTTGGCCGGCTTGAATTCCCGGATGGGGAAAGCCTGTTTGATGATCGGCAGGGCATCGCGCAGGGAACGGATAACACCCAGACCCATGGCCTGCACCATGATATTACCCACGGCCGTGGCTTCCACGGGACCGGCTACCACGGGCAAGCCCAGGGCATCGGCGGCAAACTGGTTGAGGAATTCGTTCTGCGAGCCGCCGCCCACGATATGCACCTGGCGGGTCTTCTGGCCGCACACGGCGGAAATATCCTCGTTGATCATCCGGTACTTGAGCGCCAGGCTCTCATAGGCCATGCGTACCAGGCCGCCACGGGTCGTCGGCGCACGTTGTCCGGTCTTCCGGAAATATTGAATAAACGCCTTTTCCATGTCGGCCGGATTGTAGAAGCCGGGATCATCGGGATCCATAAAAGCCGCAAACGGCTCCGCGGCCTGCGCCTGAGAGTACAGCTCCGCCCATTCCATTTCCTTGCCGTCGGCATCGCGCCAGACGCGCCGCAGTTCATGCACCAGCCAGCCGCCCATGCAGTTTTTCAGCAGGCGAATATTGCCGATCCCGCCCTCGTTGCTGAGATTGGCCGCCATGGCGCGCGGCGTTGTAACCGGCTCCGGCACCAGCTTGCCCACCAGCGACCACGTGCCCGAACTGATGATCAGCGCCTCGCGCGGGTCGTCCACCGGCGCGGCGGCAAAGGCACTGGCGGTGTCGTGCGCGCCGACGGCCACCAGGCTGGCCGCGTTCAATCCGACCGCTTCCGCGATTTTCCGCTGAAGTTTTCCAATCACCGTGCCGGGCGCCACAATCTCCGGCATGACCTCCGGCGGGATGCCGAGCTTGTCCAGAATCTCGCCGCTCCAGGTTTTCGACTTGGCATCCATGAGCTGGGTGACACTCGCCCAGGACGAATCCACCTTGATGATGCCGCCCAGGTAATAATAAAAAAGCGATGGGATCGGCACATATCGGCAACCGGGCGAAAGAATGTGCTTGCGGTTCTGCATAAACCAGAGGATTTGGTTGCTGACATTGAACGGCTGAAAATGGATGCCGGTAATGGCGTAAATCCGCTCGGCCGGGATACGCGCCTTGACCTGGTCAATCATGGCGTCCAGACGGTGGTCGCGATAGGCATAGACCTTGCCAAGCAGATCACCGTCGGCGGTGACAAACTGGCCATCCGCGCCCCAGGTATCAATGCCGATGGCATCGAGGCTTTTCCCCACTTCGCGCCGGTACGCGCGCAGACCCCTCAGGATATGGGCATAGATGAGCGTATCGTCCCAAACCATGCGCTCCACGGGCCGGCCCGCGCCGTCGGGCAAATGGAAGGAAATGCATTCATAGGCAAACCGGTGAATCGCGCGCATGGAAAAGGCGCCGTTGTCAAATACCCCGGCAAAGCACTTGCCACCCGAGGCGCCCAGATCAACCGCCAGGAATCGAGCTGATTGTCGATTTTTGATTTTTGATTTTTGATTTTCCATCTCATGCTTTCCGCAAAATAGTGTTTGTTTCTCTGTTCTGTCCTTTGTTCTTCCATTCGATGTTGGGCGTTCGGTGTTGGATGTTCGATGTTTGCTTCTCTGATCCGCCGTCCGCTACCGCATCTCCTGCCCGCCAGTCACGTTAATGGCCTGGCCGGTCATGTAGCCGGCCTGTTCCGAGGCCAGGAACATCACCACATTGCAGACATCCGCATACACGCACCCGCGCCGCATGGGCACCTGGTCAATGTATTTCTGCCGCACGGCTGCCTCGGTGAGGCCAAGATTCTGCGCATACTGTTTGAACAGACTGTTGACCCACAGCGGCGAATCCAGCAGGTTGCCCGGGCAGACGGCGTTGACCCGCACGCCCAGCGCGGCCATTTCCAGCGCCGCGCTCTGCACAAGCCCGATCCCTCCGAACTTGGAAGCGGCATAAGCCGAATTCTTGAACGAGCCCTTTTTACCCGACTTGGAATTGATTTGGATGTAGGCGCCGCTCTTCTGGCGCGCCATGACCCGCAAGGCATGCTTCATGCAGATCATCTGGCCCACCAGGTTGACCTCCATGACCTTGCGCCATTTGGCGACATCGAACTCCGTAATGGCACCCGAAACGAGAATGCCGGCATTGGCCACAAAAACGTCCAGGCCGCCGAACCGTTGGACGGCTTTGTCCACCAGCGCGGCAACATCGCCCTCCACGGTCACGTCGCACGTCATGCCCTCGATCTTATCACCGAACGTTGCCCGGAGTGTTTGCACCGTCGCGTTAATCTGCTTCTCCTGGATATCGGCAACCAGGACGCGGCAGCCTTCCTTCAGCAGGCGCGCGGTGAGGGCTTCGCCCAATCCCTGGGCCCCGCCGGTAATCACAGCCCGTTTATCTTTGAGCATATTTTTTTCCTTTCGTGCCTGTCCCGCCGACTTGTCCGCCATAGCCTTGGCGAAGGCGGAAGCTTCTTCGCGCAGGGGATGGTTGGCAGGCAAATTCCGAGCGCTAAATCCTGGCGGATTGAATAAGCCTTCGGCAACTATTTCATGCAGGCGGCGCACTACCTGCCCGCAGTGCTATCCGTCGGCTGACGGATTGCCGGCGGGGGTGTGCGGCGACGGTCGCGGCGCCCCGCCATGGGCGGGGTGGCCCCTCCTGCCAACCTGGAAATTCCTAAGCGTTAATTTTTTTATAAAAAATACTTTCCCGCTTAAAGGACGGTAAACATTGAACAAAATCGGATGCGCCTCCAGCGGCGGCGAGCGTGCAACCGTGCTTCGCCATAGCGCTACGCGACGGCGAGTCCACCACCCAACAAGTAAAAGGAAACCGATACGGGCAAGTATGCGACAAGCGCGAAAACCAATCAAGTGGAAACTACAACAAACATCCTGCCCGGCCAACGCAGGCAGGTCAAATGGATACCCCGGTAATATTCTGTTTATACTCCGGCATTCTACTTTATTTTGAGAATCCGGCATTTTCCGGGCATCGCCGGAACAACAATCTTTTTATTCCCGACAGCGATTTCAACAGGTTTTTGGGAGCCGTCGAAATCTGTTCTGCGTACAAGCACTTTATTGCCGATTTTCAATCCGGAGATAACTGTACCGGGTTTTGCCGGAACTTCAAAACTTATTGGCGTGCCTTTTTCAAGAAAGTCGCCGTACTCTTGCGCGGCCGCATATACCGGCGCAACGAGACTCACTTCTGGATTTGCATTTTTGCTTCCGCACCATACAAAGAAAGTATCGATTCCCCGGAGAAGAGCGTGCCAGAGGAATTCCTGATAAGCCCATTCGCTCATCTGCGCGACTTTGGCGTCGGATTTTTTGGGGGCGCCGGTCGTATGCCAGTGTACAAAGCTGATAATTGGAATATCGGCGGGTGTACTTTTCCCTGCATTACTTGCATTTAACAACATATTATAAAACCAGCGGTAATCGTTTTTTGTGAAATCATACCAGTCGTATGTCCGGTACCATGTGTAGAAAACCGGCATTGCAAAGGTAAATCCGGTCAGAGGGAAATCCTGATACCATTTCCGGTATTTTGCTTTCTGATCCGTTTTGCAGGGCTGTCCATCCACATAATACTCGAACCAATCATACCAGTAACGGTAACCGTCGTTGGGGTAAACCGCATAATTACCAACGAGAGCTTGAGGGAAAGCGTTTAAAACGGGTTGGGCATAACAGTCATGCTGGAGTTCGCTTCTAATAATTCTGAGATCTTTCTGAAATTCGGCAAAATCGTCAATGTTTTTTACATTTTCACGGCAGCGGGTACATTTTCTGGAAAACTCCCATGCCTTGTTGAATTCGATAGGACCGTCAATTTCCCAATCGGTAAAAATAAACCCTACATAGAGCCCTGCATCTTTATAAGCCTTAATAAACGGGGTAAACCGCTCTTTGATCGAATCTTTACGGAAATCGAGCGTGAACGGGCAGCCCATTTTGCCCCCGCCGAAAGAATCATCCCAGAAAGGTTTCCCGTCCTTGTCGATATGCGCGGTTTTCTCGTCACCGTTGAAAAATGAGTTCATGCAGGATGAAGCATGAACATTAACCTTCACACCCAGCTTTTTTTGCGCCCGGGCAATGGGGAGCGCCTGTTCCAGTGATTTGCCTTTACTTTCCGGCGACCAGGAACATACGAGACCGACACCGCGCCTATCAAGTTCTCCAACAAGCGCCTCTGCATCCGTATCTGAAAGCGTTCCCGGATCCATGGCCGGCCATAAATAAAGAGGGAGCCGTTTACCGCGGCTGAATTCGAGAGGTTTTGTGTTATCGAGAACAGTTTGGATGTTTTGAGGCCACTTTGGAGTTTCCGCAGAAAATGAAACTGAAAATAATGCAGTTGCCGCCATAACCGCACCCCCATACAGCAATGTTCTTTTCATTGCGCCTGCTTTTATTACCTGAAATACCTGTACGTTAACTTATGGAATAATCACAATCTTCAACGACCCGCAGGACGGATCGCCCTGGGTTTTGACGGCTTCGTTGAACTGGTCCAGGCGAAAACGGTGGGTTACCAGCGGACGAGCGTCAATCTTGCCGGCCACCAGGAAATCGCGCGCCTGCAGATATTCCTCCTGCGAGGAACTATTGGCGCCATGCAGGTTGAGCTCGTAATAATGAATCCGGTTCGTGTCCAAGGGAAGCACCGGGTCGGATTTGGGCATGCCGGCAAA
>JAHIMN010000131.1 GCA_018896395.1 Verrucomicrobiota bacterium
ACTATGCGATCAACACAGTCGTAATGACCGTCAAGTTGTTCGGCATAATATGTCGAAAAATCGTCCGCCATGTGATTGGTTGTTTTCATGCCCTTAACATAGCAAAATATATTAAAACGAGAAATTATCTGTTCGCCTTTGGCGAACCATTTTTTCCCAGCGTAGTCTGGGAAAAAACGTAGTACCTGATACATCAGAAACCGCTATAAACAACAAGAAAAAGAAACCGGAACATTGCCCGCGAAACACGCGAAAGGACGCGAAAAAGAAAAGATTTTCCTTTTAAATTTAGCGTTCTTTTCGCGTGTTTAGCGGGCAAATTCGTTGGGTTGCGGGCCATGCGTAGCGCTTGGCAAGCATAGCCCGCATTAGAAATAATAAGATGTGTTGACCGTGAGGAGAATCTGCTGTTCCCAGGCATTCACGACGGTCTGAACCGGTTCGTTCTTGGCATTGAGCTCATAGCCCAGGTCGTAGCCGCGGCCGAAGATATAGTTGAGCCCCACGTTGAGGGCCACGTTCTTGACTTCCCGGCCCACGCTTACCGTCAAGCCGTACATGTCCACGTTGGAGGACGCGTAGCTTTCGTCTTCATTGACTTCCGGCACCGAGGAGAACCCGGTGTAAAAGCCGGCCCGCACCGGGTATTTTTTTCGAATATAATATTCACCGCCGAGGTTCAAATCCAGCACGGGCGCCCGCACGATGCGGACATAGTGTTCCTGGCCCAGGGCTTGCCATTGCTGGAGGTTGTAGCTCGTCGGCAGGTGGTAGGTCAGGTCCAGGCCAAAGGCGTAGTTGCCTTGGACTTGGCGGCCGACGCCGAGGGCGATCTTGGTCGGCAGTTGATTGTCCGTTTGGACGTCTTCCGTGTAATAGAAGTTATTAGATGAGACGTTGTGGCCCAGAATATGCTCCATGGTCTTGCCGCTGTCAAAAAGATGCGCGGTGGGCGGCTGAAGGGTCAGGCCGATGTTCCAGTCGCGGCCGGGGCGATATTGCATGCCCAGTACCGCGGTCAGAGCGACGTCGTTGAATTTACGGCCTTGCGCGTAGGAGGCGTCATAATCCTCGTAAAACAAGCTGACATATTCATTGTAAGAACGATAAATACCGAAGAGCGACGCCCCGATCGAGAGTGATGGGGAAATCTGATAGGCCGCCGACGGGCCGACCCAGATGGTCTGGTCGTCTATGTTGAACTGGTACAGATGCTGGCTGTCGCTATAAGCCACAATTTCATTGAAGGAAGAGCGGTCCGGCACCAGGGCCGCAAAGGCCAAGGACAACTCGGGGCCATATTTCCATATGCCGCCCATTGTGGAGGGGATGGTCACGAAAGAGTCGCCTTGCACGTTTTCCCCGGGGAACAGGCCGTTCTCAGTATGATACAGTTGAAACCCGTACAGGTTGGCCGAGAGCGATATCGTGCTGGCTTTGGCCATAGTCAGGCCGGCGGGGTTATAGTAGCAGGCGTCCACGGAGTCGGCGATGGACACCACGGCGCCACCCATGCCTGCCGCGCGATCGCCCACGATATATGTCTGATATTTACTGTCGGTGGCCCATGCCGCCGAGGCCAGGCCAATTCCCAGTCCCGCCGCCAGCACCCGCACAACTATCCTTGCCGTCATGTCCTATCTCCTCTTGGTTTAGCGACGGTAGTCCCATTCCACTCTCTCAGGTGTAATCAGCTTCCGCGGGTTCCTCGACGGCGGCCAGCAGTTTTTTGATCAGGTCCATCGAAGTCAGGCCTTCGGAATCGGCGGCAAAATTCGTGTAGATCCGATGTTTCAGCACGGGAATTGCCGCGATTTTAATGTCGTTACAACTGACGTGAATCCGTCCGCCCATAACGGCCTGGGCCTTGGCGGCCAGAATTAAAAACTGGCCGGCCCGCGGTCCCGCGCCAATGTGCACGTATTCCTTAATAAAATCCGGCGCCTTTTCGTTTGCCGGCCGGGTGGCGCGCACCAGGCGGATCGCGTATTTGATCACGTGCTCGGATACCGGAATCTTGCGCACGACCTGCTGGAGCTGGATTACCTGCGGTTTGTCCAGGACTTTTTGCGGCTGGGCGGTCTGCGTTACGGTCGTCGTGCGGATAATGACTTCCTCTTCGTGTTCGAGCGGATAGTCCACCCAGATGTTGAACATGAAGCGGTCCATCTGGGCCTCCGGCAGGGGATAGGTGCCCTCCTGTTCGATGGGGTTCTGTGTCGCCAACACAAAAAAGGGCGCATCGAGGATGTAGGTTGTGTTCCCGACCGTGACCCGTTTTTCCTGCATGGCCTCCAGCAGGGCCGCCTGGGTCTTCGGCGGTGTGCGGTTGATTTCATCCGCCAGCAGGAGGTTGCAGAAAATCGGGCCGCGCATGAAGCGAAAATCCTTTTCATTCGTGGTCCGGTTGGTCTCCAGTACTTCGGTGCCGGTGATGTCTGTCGGCATCAGGTCGGGCGTGAATTGGATGCGCTTGAAATCCATGTCCAGGACCTTGGCGATCGTGCTGACCATCAGGGTCTTGGCCATGCCCGGCATACCGACCAGCAGGGCGTGCCCGCCGGCGATCATGCACATTAGTATCTGGTCCAGCACCTCGCGCTGTCCGACAATGACCTTGGCCGTTTCCTGGCGGATGGCATCCATGTGCTTGCTCATTTGCTCGACCAGCGCCAAGTCGTCCGCCGTGGTCGTAACCGGCGCCTTAGCCGCCGGCGCCTTAGCCGCCGGCGCCTGAACCGCCGGTGCCGGGGTCACGCCAGCCTTATCCTGCGGGGAAGGTTCCGCGTGCCCATCGGCATGAAAGCTGATCTGGGTATCGCCAATTTCAATCAGATCGTTGTCTTGCAGGGTCACCGTGGAAACTGGCTGTTGGTTGACCAGTGTGCCGTTCGTGCTTTTCAGGTCGGTCAGCATCCATTCGGTCTTGTCCCGGTAGAGCCGCGCATGATGGGAAGACGCGCGGGTATCGTCCAGGACCAGATCGCAATCGGAGTGCCGCCCGAGCACGAGGTCAGCATTCTGGAGGTCAATAATTTCGCCGTTCTTGGCGCCGCCGGCAATCGTGATTTTGGCCATAAACGATAACTCCTTATTGTGTTCGGTTCTGTTAAAGCGTTCACGGAACGCCGAAATTGGAAACTGGAAATTAGAAATTTGGCCATCACGCTTTTGTGCTGTTAATGAATACATTCCAAATCGAAACTTGAAATTGGAAATTGGCGCCGAATCGGAATAGTTCTTTCCTAATTTCAAATTTCCAATTTCGGGTTTCTAATTTTAGTCTGCCCATCTCTCACCCTAATTTCGAATTTCCAGTTTCCATTTTCAAGCCGTGAACGGCAATCATTCCTTGGATGCGGACATTCCATTCATCAGGTTCAATTCCCCAACGTCCTTGTCCGTATCTACCACCCGGATACCGCCCAGCACGGGCAGATAGCAATGCGGCAGGAGGCCCTTCATATCCTGGGGGCCCACTTCCGTGCGCACAATCTCCCGTGTCTGCACCATTTGCCAGCCGACCTCCCCGACGTCCTCCAGGAATGCCAGCTTGATACTGCGTACCTGGATGTCGGTGCGCTCCTCGCCGGATTGCAGCATCACGGGACGCGTACGCATCTCCTGCAAAACACAGCGAACCTTGCCGTTGCGGCCGGAAATGCCTTCACAGCGATGTATTTTCTTGGTGTCGAAAAACGGAACGGATTTGTTAATCGAGAAGGCAATAAACTGCCGATCCCGGTCGGTCAGCGTATCAGGGTCGCGCGCCAGCCGGCACCCTTCGTAAAACCGGTCGGACGCCACCAGCACCAGGTCATAGATCGCCGCCGGCAGTCCGGTGAACTGGATTTCTTTTCCGTCCTCCGAAACCGTGCCCTGATAAACCAGTTTGGGGTTGCCGTTGTTAATCGCAAACACCTGCTGAACCGGATTAGCGAAGGCTACCAGCTTGGCATGGATGCCGCCGCGCGCGTCGGGATCGCTCTTGGTGTACAGCCGGGAGGACTGCTGGGTGCCCGTTACTTTGCCGGCCAGGAGCGATGTGATCGGAAGCAGGAACGTGAACGATAAAACCGTTAACCACATAAGCCTCATAGGTTGATCTCCATGCTCAGTGTTTTGTTTACGGGGAGCGCTTTTTCCGGATACCGAGTACCTTATTCGTGCTGAACAGGCCGGCCAGGCCGGCGGCGTCTACCTTTTCGGATGCCATCCAATCCTGCGACCAGGCATCCACATCCACCGCCAACTTACCCTCAGCCGAGGCCGTGGCCAGCAGGCCCTTGACCTCTTCGGCCAGCGGATGATTGGGCAGGCGCTTGATGATCACCCAGCCCAAGTCCCGTGCCTCTTTATCCCGGTCCAACTGGGTCAGGCAATATAACTCCATTTTCATGGCCTGCGGCAGAGTGTTGCTCAGGTCCACCGACTGCCGGTAGTTCATCAGAATTTTCTGAGCCCGTTTAAACTGCTTGAGCGCCAGGTAATACTCCGCTTCGGCCAGCGGGAAATCGCCGGCCAGCTTGTCTAACGGTAATTCCAGTTCCCATTGGCAGAGTGTTTTCCGGGCTTCAAAATAGGCCTGCTGACCAATCAGACTGCGCATGGTTGCATAATAGGCCGACGCATGCACCGCCGAAACTTTCCATGCATCAATGGCTTGAGGTATGCCAGGCGCTATGGCCGTAACGGCCGGTGTTGTCGTCTTTTCGGGTTGCTGACGGCCTCTCGTTTTTTTTGCCGCGTCGGCCCGTTTGTCGGCCGGTTTGACAAATACCGCCGGAACGCTCAGCTTGGCCTGGCGTTGGCGGGATTCCTGGGCCTGGGCATAATAGCGCCGGGCAAGATCCTGGTGCCCATTGAACAATTCCACATCCCCCATGCGGATCATGGCCAGTTCCGTCTGCTGCAGGCTGGCCGCCGCGCCGGTAAATGCATTCGCCGCTAACCGTGCCTGGCCCAAGTTGTCGGCCTCGAAAATATAGAACTCCACCCGGCGCGCCTTCCATTGACCGCGCCGCGCCGCTGATTTTTCTTCTTTCTCGAACCGGTCCAGCCACGTGACCGTCAATTTCGGGTCCGCCTGGCGAAGCGCCACAAAAAAGGCGTCCTCCAAGAGCCAGCGTTTGGTGTTGTCCAGGTTCAGAATATCCGGGCGCGAACGCTCAAACAGTTCACTCAGCAGGGCGTAATCGCTCTGGAAATCCAAAACGGCTATGAAGCCCTCCCATAGCGTCGCATTCCATAGTTCGCATGGCCGCTTGCCGGTGGGTGTGGCGCGGCACATGGCCATGAACAGGTCCCGAACCTTGCTCCGATCCTCCGCGCGGTTGATGGAAAGCCGCGGCGGTTCTTTTGCCGGGTTAAGCGATTTCGGAAAGAACAGCTTGGAACAGGTTGATTTGCTTGTGCCGCTGGACACGGTCAGGGTCACCCGCTGGTCGCCCGTGCCGCCGTAGAGCCAGGCGACTTGCGGACCATGCATTTTGCGTTCGCCGCCAAAGTCCCACTCAAACACCGTGTTAGTGGGCAGTCTCTCACTGCCGAAGGCATAAAACTGGAAGAGGCAGACGGGGCTTTGGCCGGGTTGAAGGATCGCCTCCCACAAGTTGGTGACAATTGCCACGGGTCCTTGCTTGGAGTCCGCCGCTATCAGCGTCGCCACGCCGGAATGAACAAAGTCGTATTCCTCCATCGGCGCGGTCACGCTCAGGTTGGGAAGGTCCGGATGCTTCGGGTCCTTGGGCTGAGGCTCGCCGGCCTGTTGCCAGCCCAGCTGGCATTCCCGGCCTCTAAATTTCTGCGCGAAATGATAATACTCGAGCCGATGGGTTCCGGCACTGAGGTCAATCCAGGCGCCTTTTTCCGCGCGTTCACTGCCTATGCGGCCGTGCAGGCCCGGCCAACTGTAGCCCAGCTTGCCGTCAATGAAAAATTCGGAGCCGTCCTTGGAAACGGTATAAAAATAGGTTTTCCCTGCTTTCTTGACTTTGATCCAGCCGGTGAAATAGGAAGAGGTGTTTTCATCGCGGCCGACCGGTAAGATGGAATGGTATATTCGTTCCAGGAGTGTGAAATATATGTCCGGGCCGACGGGCATTTTTTTGGCCATTTCATGCGCCTGCTCCAGGCCCGGCTTCCCGCCATTATGCAAGAAGAGCAGAAGACTGGGGCACAGGGGGGCAGTGGCCTTCGGGTAGTCAGCGGAGGGCGAAACGTAAATCCAGGCTTGCGCCGCGGGGCTGTCCTCGAATACGAGCGCCAGGCCCTCGTTAGGGTTATGCCACAGCAGGTTGGCCTTCAGCGGCTTACCGGTGTCGTCCACTACATCGGCCTTGAGTTTGCCTTTGGGCAGAATACCGGCGTCCGGCAGGATGGCCACAATGCCGGCCACAGGCATTGTCGGGCGGATAATCTGCACCTCGAACCGTACGCCCGCGCCAGGTATGTGCCAGGGGCCTTGCGCCCAGACGGTGGTTCCGCCAAGGCACATCAACAACCAAATGCCTATGCAAGTGTTCAGTGTTCGGTGTTCAGTGTTCGGTGGGAGGGGGCCATTCCGCAGGCAGTTGTCTTGAGACTTGCCATACTCGTTTGCCTCAGCGGCGGTCCAATGATATTCCCATCCATTTGTAGTCTTGCCTGTTGTTTCCCGGTTCATTGGTTATGCTCCTCCGAACACCGAACACTGAACACCGAACACCAGCAGAGAAACTTTCGCGTCTTTCGTCACGGTGCGGCGCTCAAGGACTTGAAATATTCCGACACTAATTCCCGGTAAGCGGTCGGCGCTTCGTCGCGCACGCCGGCGAGCTGATCGTCAATCGGCGGGGCCGCCGGAGCGGACGCATCCGCCGAGCCCATGACCGCACCGCCCAGTTCAGTCTGAGATTTTTTCAAGGCCGTCACGGCGTTCCGCTGGAATTCGCGCACCTGCTGAATGGGATACCCCTTGGCGATGGCGTCTTCGGCTTGTTGCATCCAGCGGATGGCTTCGTCCAGCGATCCGGTCCGCACGTGGGAGAGCTCGGAGCGGGCATACAGCGCCTGCGCATTGCGCTTCAGCATGGTCTGCAGGCCCAGTTCAGAGCCTTGCGTGATCTTGGAATCGCGGCGCGGACCCGAGCCGGCCATGCCAAGTTCATCGCCGTATCCGGAGCTCTTGCCGCCGCCGGTGGCCTTGGCCTTGGAGTGACCATCCTCCTGCACCTGGCCCGATTGCGAGGAATCCTGCGTCATGCGCTTATCAATATTCTTGTCACCTTCGTGGATCTTGCCGGAGCCGGCGGCAGTTTCGCCGTCGGACATGCCCGCCCGGCCTATGTTGGACCGGCCGTCCTGTTCTTTGTGGTCCGGGGGCGCATTGCCCGATTTGCCCTTGGCGGCATAGCTGACCGTCTCGCCTTCCGCGATATCCCAGCCCATTACACCGTCCGCCACGCCCTGGTTGGTGGCGGAATCATCCGATTTCTTTGCCAACTCTTCCTCCTGCTCGGCCAGTTCGCCAATGATGTCTTCCATTTCGCTGGGCATGGGGATCACCGGGATTTTGGGCATTTCCATCTGGTCAAAGTTCTCGGTCAGCGCCTTGCGGGCGTCTGGACCGGCCGGCAACCAGCATTCAGTGTCGTCAATCCGTTTCTTGGTGTCTTTCAGGGCATCCAGGCCGTCCAGGTAGAAATCCTCTTTTTGCAGGCCGATTTCCACGATCTCGGCCTTGTCGGAGCCCAGTTTCTGTTTGACCTCTTCAAACACTTGAAACACGTCTTGCACCAGATCGTTGCCGACGGGCAGTTCGGGAAATATCTGCAGGTCGGTGGCGATCTCCATGAGCGAGTCTTTCATCTGCTCGTGCAGTTCCTCGTATTCCTCTTCGAGATCATCCAGCGGTTTCTTGGATTTATCTTCCTGCCGCAGGGTCTCCCGGATGGCGTCCGCGCTCTTTGATTCCAATTCAATGAGCTTATCCATTTTTTTGCTGGCTGCTTGCAACGCCTCGCGCATGTCGGCGGCCTTTTTGGTGGCATCCTGAATACGCCAGCCGTTGAGTAATTTCTGAAACTCCGTGAGCACCGCCAGGGTCTTGCGCTGCGGCGGAATCGCCAGGGTCGGCTGTTTGTTCTGGAGGCACTCGGCGGCTTTCAGCATCAGGGCCGTCAAATTGTTGCTTTCACAGCCGTCGGCAATCTGGACCAGGAGCTTGCTGAATGCCATGTCGCTGGCGGTGAGGGTCGTCGCATCCTTCCGGCAGGCCTGCACGAATTCCGTCAGGTCGTTGGCCAGCCGGTCCTGCTTATCCACCAGCGCCGTGCTGAGTTTCGCGGCGTTGGTGACGCTGGCCTTGGTCTGCACGAGTGCGCTGTCCTGGCCTTTGACCAGCTCATCCAGCTGGCCCAGCAGGCCGGTGATTTCCTGGTTGCGAATGACGGCATCCACTCCGGCTTCCGTGCTGGTCAGCACCTGCAAAATTCGTGTCTCCAGCATGATGGCGCGCTTGGAAAGAACGGGCTTTTTGGCGGGTTCGGCCCCCGGGATGCGCGTCAGGACGTCAATAACTTCCGCCATCGTCCCGAAGTGCAGTTTGCGGACCGGTTCCGTCAGCGTCCCCAGCGGCTTTTTGGGATCAGCGATCAATAGTCCGGCGATTTGCCGGATGACCTGCTGGGCCCGGGCCGTGTTCTGCCACTCGGCGGGCTTGGCCGTCTGCTGAACAGCTTCCAGCTTGGTTGTCTTTTCCAGGTTTTCGCGCTGACGCTCCACCAGGCCTTTCATCGTCTCCACCAGTTTTTTGGCCGTCGCCTTGTTTTGAGAGGCAACATCCTTGGGCGTGTTCCATTCGAATACGATCGGCGCCGAAATTGTCCGGTTCGGCTCGCTGCCGGCGCGGTTGTCCACGGCCACGATTCGAAAAGCCAGCGGTTCGGTCATGCTGAACGGAAATCCCTCGCCGTTCCAGTTTGTGGCAAACGCGCATGCCCCATCCAGCGGCCATGCCTGGACCTGCGCGCCGGGAATGAAATTCTTCCCCGTGCTTTTTTCCTGGGCGGCGATTGTTTCCAGGCACACTTGCGTGA
>JAHIMN010000132.1 GCA_018896395.1 Verrucomicrobiota bacterium
AAATCTACGCCTTTAAAGACAAGAGCAACCGCGACCTGGCCCTGCGTCCCGAGATAACGCCAACCCTGGCCCGCATGATTGTAGCCCGGCAGGGTCAACTTGCCTTCCCCTTGAAGTGGTTCGCCGTTGCCCAGTGTTTCCGGTATGAGCGCATGAGCCGCGGGCGCAAGCGGGAACATTATCAGTGGAACCTGGATGTGGTCGGCGAGGCTTGCGTTTCCGCGGAAGTCGAAGTGCTGGCCTGCGCCGTCCATGCCCTAAGCCTGCTCGGCTTGAACGCGGGGGAGGTCAAGGTCCATCTCAGCAGTCGCGCCCTGCTGGCTGATTTGCTGGCGAAGGCCGGTATCCCGACTGCCTTTCATGCGGCCACCTTTCTGGCACTCGATAAACGCGGTAAGCTGGAGGATGCAGATATCCGGCGCCTGCTCCAGGAATCCGGACTGAATGTCGCGGCCATTGAGGCGGTGTTCCGGATCGTCGGCATTAAATCGCTGGACCAGGCTGCCGCCATGCTCGGCGAACAGACACCTTCCCTGGCGGCGGTCCAAACGCTGTTCCGGTTGGCGAACGAATATGACCTTGGAGCAATGCTTTTGTTTGACATCGGCGTGGTGCGGGGGCTGGGCTATTACACCGGCATGGTGTTTGAAGCGTTTGATGCCGAACGGAAATTCCGGGCACTTTTCGGCGGCGGCCGATACGACAATCTGCTGGGCGACGTCGGCGGGGTGCCCATGACTGCCGTTGGCCTGGGATTTGGCGACGTGGTGATTGCTGAACTGTTGGCCGACAAAGGGCGCCTGGCCGGTCAGCAGGCCAAGCTGAATTGCGCCGTGGGCTACATGGAGGATCTCCAGCAGGCGATAGCGATGCGTCTCGCGCAGGCCATGCGCCGGGCGGGGCAGAGCGTGGATGTGGCGCTGCATGCTGAGAAACCCAAGCAATTTTTCGGGCGGGTCGGCAAGGGTGGATTTCAGAAAGCGGTTTATGTGGGGCCCGACGATGTGGCCCGGGACACCGTGCGCATCAAGAATCTGGATGACCGCACGGAGGAGGAAAAGTCTCTGAACGATCTGATCGGGATGTCCCAGCCATGACCTCCAAAGAACGCGTGTTAATGGCATTTGACCATGAGGAACCCGATCGTGTGCCGGCTTGGTGCGGGGCCTCGGTTGAGTTTTGGGAAAAGGCCAAGCGGGTCTTGAATCTGGATGACGAAGACTTGCGCTGCCGCCTGGGGGACGATTTCAGGCGCATCTGGCCGCGCCATGTTGGGGAGAACACCGGCAGAACGCCTTTTGGCATCCGGCGGGCCGGCTATGGCTATGGCCAGCCACTGGATCATCCGCTGGCGGAAGCCACACTCAAGGATGTTGCTGCCTATCCCTGGCCCGATCCGGCGATGATGGATGTTTCCAGTATGCGCGCCGAAGCGGAAACCTATGGAGGCCAATATGCCATCCTGGGCGGTGCGTGGTCGCCCTTCTGGCATGACGCGATTGATCTTTTCGGCATGGAGCAGTTATACCTGAAGATGTATGACGAACCGGCGCTGGTGGATGCCGTGTTGACGCGGATTGTGGACTATTACCTGGCCGTCAGTCGGGCGATTTTTAATGCTGCCGGCCGTTCCATCGATATTTTTTTCGTAGGCAACGATTTCGGCGGTCAGACGGGCCCGCTGCTGAGTGAGAAGCTCTTCCGGCGCTTTCTATGGCCCCAGTTGCGCCGGCTGGTTGAATTGGGGCATGCCTATCGGTTGAAAGTGATGCTTCATTGCTGTGGCGGCTTTGCCCCCCTGATTCCGGCCCTGATTGAAATCGGGGTGGACGGCCTGCATGCCGTCCAACCGTCCTGCCGAGGCATGGATTTGGCCAGCTTGAAGGCCGAGTTCGGGCGGAAGATTCTATTTAACGGCTGTATTGACTCCCATCATGTCTTGATCAAGGGCGACCTGGAAACGGTGCGCCGCGAGACAGCGCGTGTGGTCAAGTTGATGATGCCCGGCGGCGGTTTCATTGCCGGGGCCAGCCATGACTCCATCCTGGATGAGACGCCGGTCGAAAACGTGGTGGCCATGTTCGACACGATTCAAGAAGTCGGCGTCTATTGCTGAGCAAGTTGTTCTTTGCCTGCCGGCGCTTTCTGGGGCGGCAGGGCAATTTTCAGATGCAATTCGCGGAGCTGTTTTTCGGTTACGCCGGAGGGCGCGCCCATCATCAGGTCCTGGGCCTTCTGATTCATCGGAAAGGCGATAACTTCACGGATGTTCTGTTCGTTGGCCAACAGCATGATGATGCGATCAATGCCCGGGGCAATGCCGCCGTGCGGGGGTGCGCCCAGCTGGAAGGCATTGATCATCCCCAAGAACTGCTCGTCCACGGCCTGTTTATCATACCCGACCAGCGCGAAGGCCTGATACATGATTTCGGGATTATGATTCCGGATCGCGCCGCTGGAGAGTTCCACGCCGTTACAGACAATGTCATACTGATAAGCCAGGACCTTGAGAGGGTCTTGTTCTTGCAGGGCTTTTCTGCCGCCCTGCGGCATTGAAAAGGGATTGTGCGAGAAAATGATCTGCCCGGTTTCCTCGTCCCGTTCGAACATGGGGAAATCGGTGACCCAGCAGAACCGGAAAACCTGGTCGTCAATCAGCTTCAAGTCCTGGCCTAATTTCACGCGCAGGTCGGCCGTGATACGGTTGACGTCGCGCGGCCGGTCGCACACGAAGAACACCACGTCGCCGGTTCCAACCCCGCACTCTTTTGCAATAGCCCCCAACTGCTCGGGTGTCAGGAATTTGGCGATGGGCCCCTTGACGGCGGAATCGGTCCAAACCAGGTAAGCCAAACCTTTAGCGCCCAGGGTCTTGGCATAGTCCGTCAGCTTGTCAAAGAAACTCCGTGGTTGCGAGGCGATTGATGCGATGGGTAGGGCCCGCACAATCCCGCCCTGTTCGACGACCGACCGGAACGCGTTAAAGCCGGATTCCTTGAAAAGGCCGGTCAGATCACGCATTTCAATTCCGATGCGCAGGTCGGGCTTGTCGGTCCCGTATTTCAGCATGGCTTCCGCATAGGGGATGCGCGGAAACGGCGATGCGTTAAACGGTTTCTTGGAAAACGTCCGGAAAACGTTGGCCAGTACGTCTTCCACGACGGCAAAGACGTCATCCTGGGTCACGAACGACATTTCGATGTCCAGTTGGTAAAATTCGCCGGGCGACCGGTCGGCACGCGCGTCCTCGTCCCGGAAACAGGGGGCAATCTGAAAGTAGCGGTCGAACCCGGCGACCATCAACAACTGCTTGAATTGCTGGGGTGCTTGGGGCAGGGCATAGAACTTGCCGGGATGCACCCGGCTGGGCACCAGGTAGTCACGCGCGCCCTCGGGGGAACTGCTGGTCAGGATCGGCGTTTGGAACTCCTGGAAGCCCAGCGCCTGCATGCGCTGGCGGATAAAGGCGATTACCCGGGCACGCTGAAGAATGTTGCGGTGGATCCGATCGCGGCGCAGATCCAGGTACCGGTACTTAAGCCGCGTATCTTCCGGGCCGTCCTCATCCGTGTCAATCTGGAGCGGGAGCTTGCCGCAGGGCGCTTCCAATGCTACGGCATCGGCCACCAACTCGATTTTTCCCGTGGCCAGATTGGGGTTGACCGTGTCGGGTGAGCGCTCCACCACGGCGCCGGTGACGGTGATCACGCTTTCCAGATGCAGGCGTTTGCACAGTTCGAAAAATTGGCGGTCGGGTTGAATAACTATCTGCGTCAGGCCGTAATGATCCCGCAGGTCAATAAACAACAGTTGGCCATGGTCGCGTTTGCGAAAGACCCAGCCGGATAGACGAGCGGTTTTAGATATATCGGTGTGGCGTAATTCGCCGCAAGTGTGAGTGCGATAAGGATGCATGAAGAATTTTCGATTTTCGATTTCTAATTGTTGATTTTCGATTTGTTCGCGTCATTTCGCGTGTTTAGCGGGCAAAAAGTTATTGGTTGCGGCCAAAGGCCGTCTCAAGTTCATACCTTCGCGGGTTCCGGCTCGGTGTTGAAAACACCCATGGCGCGGAATTTGTCATAGCGCTGGCGCAACAGGGCGTCCGTAGGGACGGCTTTCAGCTCGCGCAGATGGGTCAACAGGCGCTGTTTCAGCGTGGTGGCCATGGACTTGGTATCCGTATGGGCGCCGCCCAGCGGTTCGGGAACGATCTCGTCCACCAGGCCGGCTTTTAACAGGTCCTTGGAGGTCAGTTTGAGCGCCTCGGCCGCCTGGCTGGCGAACGCCCGGTCTTTCCACAGGATTGCGGCGCATCCCTCGGGTGAAATCACCGAGTAATAGGCGTGTTCCAGGATCAAGATGCGGTCCCCTACGCCGATACCCAGTGCGCCGCCACTGCCGCCCTCGCCGATCACGGTGACGATGATCGGGACTGGCAGGAGAAACAATTCCCGGAGATTGACGGCAATCGCTTCGGCCACATGGCGCTCCTCGCCGCCCACACCGGGATAGGCGCCCGCCGTGTCAATCAGCGTCAGGATGGGACGGCCATGTTTGGCCGCCAGTTTCATCAGGCGCAGAGCCTTGCGATAACCTTCCGGATAGGCCATGCCGAAATTCCGGGCCACATTGCTTTTGACGTCCCGCCCTTTCTGCGTGCCCAGGATCATGACCGGTTCATTATCAATCCGTGCAAATCCTCCGACCATGGCCTGGTCGTCGGCATAATGCCGGTCCCCGTGAAGCTCGATGAAATCCGTGCAGATGGCTTCCACATAATCCAAAGTATAAGGGCGCTGGGGGTGGCGGGCCAGTTGGACTTCATCCCAGGGGGTCAAGTTCTGGAAAATATTGCGTTTGGTCTCGGCGATTTTATTTTTCAGCTTCACCAGTTCCGCCGAGACGTCAATATTTTGCTCCTCGCTGAACGCGCGGAGTTCCTGCAGTTTGTTTTCCAGCTCCACTATGGGCTTTTCGAATGCTAACGAATGATTGGCCATGCGCTGAAATCCCCAATGCGGGCTATGCCCGCAACCAAAGAAATTCCAAGTTCCAAAATCCAAATTCCAAGGAATAGTCAAATTCTAATAAAAACAAAATAAATCCTGGTTTTCTTTCCATTTCTTGTTTTTGTCTTAATTGATTTCATTTCCTTGGAATTTGAAACTTGGATTTTGGAATTTTATTGGCGTGGCCATTCTTGATATTTTCTTGTTTTTTATAGCGGTTCCTGATGTGTGCGGTGCTATTCAGTGATCACCACGCTGGTCCCGGTGGGGACCAGCAGGAACAGTTCTTCCACCTCGCTGTTTAACAGGCGGACGCATCCGGCGGTGGCCTGAACGCCGATCGTTTCCGGTTCCCACGTGCCGTGCAGGCCATATCCGCGCACAGCATTCGTGGGGCTCGTGGCCCGGAGTGACATCCAGCGCGTTCCCAGCACGTTTTCCTTGTCGCCGAAGGGGATCATCTTGCCGTCCGGCCGCCACCAGGGCGGGTTTTCGATCTTTTCGGTGATCACAAAGGTTCCCGCCGGCGTCGTGCCGAATTTGCCCGTGCCGATGCGGTAACGCTTGAAAAATCGGTCATTGGCTTTCAACACCAGATCGTTCCGGCTCTTGCTGATGGTCAGGGTGAACGTGCCTTTAAAGACCCGCAGGCGGTCGCCTGGGTGCAGGACGGTACGTTGAAGCGCGTTGCTTTTTTTGATAAGGTTCACGGTGGTCTTGAATTTTCTGGCAATGCGCGCCAGGCTGTCGCCTGGCCGAACCACATATTCCTCTTTTTCGGACATAGGGGCCGGCGACATAATCAGCTCAATATTGATTTGCCCCAGCAGGGTCTCCAGGGACGCCGTCAGGGATGGGTCTTTGGTTTGCGCCAGCAGGGCATATCCCTTCCGCCGGGCTTCCTCAAGGGACTTATTGGCCGCCAGCGTGCGAATTGCTTGGAAGGCCTGTTGCTGGGGATTCTGGACCGTCTGCTCGGGGGGTGGTTGCGCGGCGCGGTTCTTCCGGCTCTCCCACCAGGGGCGGCTGAGAACGGCGGCGGTAACCCCGGCAACGATCAACAGGATGATCAATAAAAAAGGGGTCAGCCGCGTTTGGTCTGCCGGCCCCTGATTTAATATATTTTTAAAGTCATCAGCCATAGTGCAATCCCCTGATAAAAAGACTAAAACACATCTTGACCGCGTAAAAGTACAATTACCATAGTCCATTGCCCTGTGATTGGCAAGCGCATTTCCCGGCGGAGTGGGTCAAAGGCCACTTTGACGTAGCCCCGGGGTTAAAATGCCAGTCATTGATCGGCTGACAAATTGAGGCTAAACTCAAGGCATTGGAAATTTTCCACCATTGGCGGATCCGCCTATAACTACGGCGGACAATTTTGGTAGGAGGGGCGCTATGCGCCGCGACCGTCGCCGCACATAGTGCGCCTCCCACATGAAACAGTCGCCGCCTTTGGCGGCTAATTCAAATGAAGCCCATGCTGAATGCCTTTATGGATGTCATCTTTCCGCGAACCTGTGCCGGGTGCGGGTGCGAGGTCGGTGGGCCTTGCGGGTATCTGTGCTGGGACTGCCTGACGCGGCTGGAGTGGATTCATCCGCCCTTTTGCCAGATCTGCGGGGACCCGTTGGAGGGTGAGGTGTCGTTTCCGGTCGTCTGCGCGGGGTGTACGGACCAACTGCCTGCCTTTGAACGGGCCCGATCGGTCGCGCGGTTCCGGGGCGTTTTGCGAACAATTCTGCATGATTTCAAGTATCGGGGAGCCACTTGGCTGAGCCGCGACCTGGCGGCCCTCCTGCAGGCCTGCTATGAAATCTACTTTGCCCGGGCCGGTCTGGATACCGTGACCTATGTGCCTCTCTATCCCGCGCGCGAGCGGGAACGCTCATATAATCAGGCGCTCCTGCTGGCGCAGGGCCTGGCCGCCGCCTGCCCGACCCTGGTTCTGCGCGCGTGTTTGCGCCGCGTCCGGCCTACGCCGTCACAAACGCATTTGACAGCCGGTGAGCGACTTGCTAACGTTAAAGCCATATT
>JAHIMN010000133.1 GCA_018896395.1 Verrucomicrobiota bacterium
CAAATGGCTGGGCCAGCGCGGCCACGCAGATTCAATGGGCGATGGACCAGGCGATCGCCGACGACACGGTGCTGGTCAGCAACGGCACCTACAATTTGACCAACCAGATCGAAATTACCAACAACCTAACCGTTAAAAGCCTTAACGGCACCAATTTCACCTTTGTGAACGGCAATTACCCTGACTACTCCAATCGCTGCGTTTTTATGACCCTTGGCACACTGGATGGATTTACAATCAGCAACGGATACCTTGCCGCCGTTAACTCCAACTATCCCGGATATGGCGCGGGAGTTCTTATTGGCGGCGCCGGGCTTGGAATGCGCGGGCTTGCGGCCGGGAGTCGGACCGTGAAAAATTGTTATATCCATCATAATGTCATATCTAACGGCCATGGCGGCGGGCTTCAGATTGTCTACTCCACCGGCGTAATCGTCTCAAACTGCACTATAGTCAGTAATATCTGTGGCTTTGGAATCACCACGGAAAATTTGCAGGGCGGGGGTATATCTGTGGGCGGCTTTTACGTCGGATCCACCGTAGTAATGATTGACAGTTACATATACGGAAACATCGGCAATTATGGCGGCGGCTTCTATTTCTCTGGCGGAGGTCTTATTACCAATTGCATAATAGCGGGCAACCATGCAAATAAAAGTGACGGGGGCGGGAGGATAGAATCCTTGCCTGCGGGTGTTATTGGCATTGGTATGGCCAACTGTGTCATCAGTAATAATACCTCTGCTGGCGACGTTGGAGGGGTGCGATTAGATTATGGAGGCGGCGGCATAATTATCAATTCCATCATTATTGCTAACACAGCCGCCAGCGGCGTTGGCGGGGCGTTTGTTCATGATGGAGGAATGCTATCAAACTGCCAGGTGATAGGTAATTCTACCCCTGGGTATAGAGTTGGTGGTGTCGTTCTTGCCGGATCAGCTGTTTCTACAAATGTGGTTGCCAATTGCATCATTGCCAATAATTCCTGCGCAAGGAATGATTCCGCCGCCGGCATTCGTGTCGAGAACGGTGGATTGGTGAAAAACTGTCTGATCTATGGTAATACGAATAATAATTATGGCGGCGGGGTGCAGCTTTATAACGCGGCATTGTACACAAACAGTCCTTACGGTTTGATCAATTGCACCATTGTTGATAATGTGTCTGGTAACCGCAGCGGCATTAATGCGATAGGTTCCAGCAACTACGTTGAAAACTGCATTGTCGTTTCCAATGTTACTTTCGGCGGCGCGCAGGACAATATATATAACAATACGGCGGCCAACACGAACAACTACTGGTACACCTGCGCGCCCACCAATATTCTTCCGCCCAATCAGGGCAACATCACCAGTGATCCTTTGTTTGTGAATCGGCCTGATTACAACTACCGCCTGGCCAACAATTCACTGTGCATCAACGCGGGGACGAACTCGGCTTGGATAACTGATTCGGTTGATCTTGACGGACGAATGCGCATCCGGTACGGCACGGTGGACATGGGGGCCTATGAGTTTATCCGCAGCGGCTTAATCTTCGGTTTTCACTAAATGTAAAAGGAAAGGAGATGGTTTATGCGGCAGAGAATATTATTGGTGGTGTTGTCGGCGGTGAGTTTGGGGCTGCTGGGCGTGTCAGGCGGAGAGCCGGTGCTCACGCAGGAGGAAAGCAACGAGGGCGGCCGGCGCCTGGCGGTCATTGCGAATGATCTGTACCGGTTGACCTTTGATCCGGCATTGGGCGGGCGTTGCACGAGCTTCCAGATCAAGGCGACTGGCCGGGAGTGGGTTTATGATGGCAAGTATGCGGGCTTGTTTCTGGATCATTTTGCGCATCAGGGCTATCCGGGCGAGTTATTGGAGTCCGCCTACGAGTACCGCATTGAGCGTGACGACGACCGGAGCATCAGTATCCGCCTGTGGACCGTCGCCAAGGGCGGCGCGGACGGGCGTGACCTGCTGACCAAAGGACTGCATGTTGAGAAGCTGATCACACTGCGTGCCGGGCGCCGCGGCGTGGAGGTGGTCAACACGTTCAGCAATTCGACGACCGCGAGCAAGAACGTGGGCTTATGGGTGCAGCAATGTTTCAACTATGGCGGCGATCGTCTGTACGACCTGTGCTACCTGCCCAGCAGCCACGGTATATCCCTCACGGGCAGGGACGACAAAGGAGTGAACCACTATTTACCCGGGCTCGTGGATGTCTATTCGCAGGACTGGGTTGGTCCTTCGCACTACAGCGATGCCGGCGGGCGGGAGGTGATTGTGGGCTGGACTGCGGGTCGCGACCGGCACTCGAACGAAGGTGCTGTTTTTCTCATAGATTACAATTACTTGCAGGTCCTCTACAACTGTGGCGGTACAACGACGGAGTGGTTCATGGACAAGGTGCCGCTACCGCCCGGGAAGAGCTGGAGCACGGGTTATACGATTATTCCCGTGAACGGATTTACGGGTTTTTCCCACGCGAGCCGCCAGCTTATTGCGAACACGGAAGTTATGCCGGAAGGGGGGCGGGTGCGGATTGCGCACGCCTTTGCCGGGGGCTGTGAGCCGGCCGGGGCGATTACGGTAAGCACGCGCATTTATGGCGTGCGTTCCAAAAAAGAGGCGTCGCTCGCGCCGCTGAAAGTGGAAGGGGTCGGTCTTGAACCCATGGGTGTGACGCAAGAGTGGGCGAGCGCTCAGAGCGAACCGCTGGTTATCCGGGTTGCGGTTGAGGGCCAGGATTGGAAGGAGCACTACGAATATCTGTTTGAGGGCGCATTTGGCGGCGAAGGCATCCAGGGAGCGGGTCAGACGGCCGAATATGAAACTCCCCGTCCGGCAAAGAAGAAGGAATTCCTCAAACCGGACAAATGGACGCG
>JAHIMN010000014.1 GCA_018896395.1 Verrucomicrobiota bacterium
AATGGACGCAGACTCCACCAGAATATGGAGATCAATGAAGAGAGGCAGGATCACGAGACCGCCTGTCACAAGGATGGCGACATGCGGGGTATGGAAGCGTGTCCCTATATTTCCAACCGATTGTGGCAGCATGCCGTCCCGGCTGAGGGCCAGCAAGTAGCGGGAGCCCGCAAGGATTCCGGCGTTGGCCGTCGTGAGGAACGCCAGGGAAGCCGCGATAGCCATCGCAATCCCTCCAGCCCGGCCCATGACCAGGAGAGCGCCATCGGCGATCGGGGTGAGCGTGCCACTCAGGGCATCAGGCTCGACAACTCCCACTGTCACGGTGATCATCAGGGCGTAGCAGATTCCTATCAGAACCAGTGACAGGATCATCCCGGCGGGGATCGTGCGCCCAGGGTTCTGCACCTCTTCGGCGACACTCGCTACCTTGAGCAGTCCTCCGTAGGCAACGAAGACGAAGCCGGCCGTTGAGAATACGGCGCCCATTCCCTTCGGAACAAAAGGCTCGTAATTCCGGAGACTGACTGCAGGCAACCCGTAGAAAACGTAGACCAGCATCAGCGCTATGAGACCAAGAACAAGGGCGACCTGAAGGCGGGCCACCTCTTTGACTCCGACCAGGTTGATTCCGATAAAAACGACTCCGAGTATGACGCCACTGACACGCATATCAATGGGGGCTAGAAACCGGATCAATGCCGCCATCCCCACGAGAGCAAAAGCGCTCTTTAGCGAGAAGGAGACCCAATTCAGTACGCCCGCAATCGTGCCAACCGCTGGCCCCACACCCCGGGCGATGAAGTAGTAATCACTTCCAGCCTTCGGCATAGCCGTGACCAGCTCCGCCGTACACAACAGCCCTATGGCGGCCAACACGCCGGCCAGTAAGTATGACAACACGACCGCGGGGCCCGCCATCGCATACGCGAGTCCGGGGAGAACGAAGATCCCCGAACTGATCATCGCGCCGGAGGCCAGGCAGAAAACATGGATCAACCCGAGATGTCTTTTCAACTCCATTGCAGTTCCCTCTGTCAGAGTAGAGTAGAACCTTGGTGCGGACCGTTTTAGGCGGAGGGTTTCCGAAACGCCCCCTGACACATCCCCTGATTCCTCTCACGGAGTGCTCTTCTGTTGCTTATCCTGCTTCTGCTGGGCCTTGTGCTCTTGTTTGCTTGCCATCTGTTTCTGACTCTTGTTCTTATTCTTTTTTCCGCCTTTGTCTCCCATTGTGTGACTCCTTTCCATTCGCTATTTACGTTTTGCCCGATCCCACTCCCCGTTGCACAGGGACAATACATTCTTGGGTTAAAGGCTATACCTGCCGCAGCAGAAGGTCAACACGGGAATCACGGATATTAAGCTCAGAATGCCCCAGGATCGATCAGGGCGGACAGGGCTACAAATGGAAGCTTTTTTTCAACGTACCGAATTTTAGTGGCCACTTGGTGGCCACTTTTTTACTGCAATTGGTGAATTTGGTCAAATTTGGTGAAATTGGATAGGCAGTTTAACTCATTGAATGATTGGTAAATACAATAAAATCAAGGGTATATGAAAAATCGTCAGGTTGACCTCACACGGTAGAAGTCGCAGGTTCAAGCCCTGCACGGCCCACCATTAACTCGCTTTCAATACGCTACTTACACTACCGACCGGTGCTTCCCCGTTTTCGCTTTTTGAGTTACTGGCCACTTTTTTACCAGATTGCTCATTTGCTATAGGCGTTTTTAAAATTCTGCCTTCCAAGCTGGATTTGAGAATGACACAAGCCTGGGTGGGTATCATTCATCAAGAAGTGTGTTGCATTCTTAAATTGAACCAGCCATGCTCCCGAAATAACTTCGGTTGCCGTCTTGCCGTGTGCTCAAATCAGTCTGCAAAAGACTCGCTCTCATACAAAACACCGTGATAAAAACATGTCCTTTAAGTCAAATTAATATGTGAGGTGACACCATGGTTGAGAACAATGGCCTGACCTGTACCTTGTCCCGTTATCTGCTCCATCGTCTGCAGGAGGCTGGTATTGGCCATCTCTTCGGGGTACCCGGAGATTATGTCCTGGATTTTCTCGACGCGGTGATTGCCAGTCCGATCCAGTGGGTCGGTACCTGCAATGAATTGAATGCCGGCTACGCAGCCGACGGTTACGCCCGCCTGAATGGCGCCGGTGCCGCAGTGGTAACATACTGCGTCGGCGGATTCAGCATCCTGAACGCTGTAGCAGGGGCCTATGCCGAACGGGTACCCCTCATCGTCATCAGCGGTGCCCCACCCGCCCGGCGTAGAGAGGCAGGAGCGCTGGTTCATCACCTGGTTTCCGACTATTACCTGCAACTGGATATATTCAAAAAGGTGACGATTGATGCTGCGATTCTTACCAATCCGGAAACCGCCCCCGATGAGATCGATCGGGTCATCCGCAACGGGATCCTCCATAAATTGCCGGTCTACCTGGAGCTTCCCGCAGATATGGCGCATACCCCCTGCCGTCAGCCTTCCCCCCTGACCCATGCCATAACACTGCACACAGATGAGGAAAACCTGAAGAGTTGTCTCCAGGAGGCGGTTGGGTTGCTCAACAGGGCAGGCAGTCCCATTGTGCTGGTGGGCGTTGAGTTGCTGCGCTTCGGCCTGGGAAGCAGCCTCCTCCAACTTGTGGAAGGCCTTGAGCTCCCCTTTGCCACCATGCTCAGCAGCAAATCCGTGCTCCCGGAACTTCATCCCCAGTTCATCGGCATCTACCAGGGGGGGTGGAGTCGTGAAACAGTGCGCCGGCAGGTTGAGTCCTCCGACTGCCTGCTGTCGCTGGGGGTCTGGATGACGGATATGGATACCGGTATGTTCAGCGACAATCTGGATAATCGTCGTATGATCGTTGCCGGTAACGGTCAGGTAAGCATTGGCGATCACAATTACCGGAACGTGCAATTGGGCGACTTCATCCGTGGGCTGATGACCGGGGTCCAGCCCCGTTCGTACCTGACCTCGCATCCGGTTGAATCATACCACGCCAGGGTGCCGTTCATCCCTGAGGCGTCGAGAAAGCTGACCGCCCTACGCCTGTATGAACGGTTGAACACATTTCTCGATGACCGGATGATCCTGCTTGCCGAACCGGGTGATGCCTTTTGCGCAGCCCTTGATTTCCATATAGAAGAGGCCGAGAATTTCATCGTCCAGGCCTTCTATACATCCATCGGCTACTGCACCCCGGCTGCGTTGGGCGTGGCGTTCGCCCGTCCAAGCAAGCGACCGGTGGTCCTAACCGGTGACGGCGCCTTCCAGATGACCGCCCAGGAGCTCTCCACCCTGATCAGGCAGCGTTGTCCCGCCATTATACTGCTTATTAATAATGACGGTTACCTGGTTGAACGGGTGCTGCACGAGGATGGGCCGTACAATGACATCCAGATGTGGAACTATGCGGACCTGCCGTCGGCATTAGGCGGTGGCGCTCATGCCGTCGGCATCCGGGTAACCACGGAGGGAGAACTGGAACATGCCCTGACATCTGCGGCCAAGGAGCAGGACAGGCTTTCTTTGATAGAACTCTGTCTGCCCGACCGTGACTGTTCCGTAGGATTAAAGCGGTTGGGTGATGCATTCAGGAAAAAGGGATAAATCAAAAAGTCCCTCAAAGGGAGCGGCCTTTATAAAAACGTCCGCATACTGAATCGAAAAACTCGGGCTTAATCGGCGATGAAAAGGCGGTAAATTTACAAGAGGGCGCCTGCGGCGTGCCCGCCAAAGCCTTGGGCGCAGGCAGGCGTAACTACACAGGGCAGGCCACTTCGCCCTTCGGGCTACGCATGGCAAGCCGAATTTCACCCGTGCATCTCATGTCTCGCGCACAATATCGGCGCCCAGCGCGCGCAGGCGTTCCTCCACGCGCTCGTAGCCGCGGTCAATCACTTCGGCATTGTTGATGACGCTCGTGCCCTTGGCGCAGAGCGCGGCAATCAGGAGCGCCATGCCGGCGCGGATATCGGGACTGGAGACTGGAATGGCATGCAGGCTCGCGGGCCCGATTACCACCACGCGGTGCGGGTCGCACGGCACCAGCCGCGCGCCCATGTCGATGAGCCGGTCCACGAAATACATGCGGCTTTCAAACATCTTTTCGAAGAACAGGACCGTGCCCTGTGCCTGCGTACCGGCCACAATCGCCACGCTCATGAGATCGGACGGAAAATTCGGCCAGGGCCCATCCTCGATCTTCGGCACGGCCAGCCCCAGCTCGGAACGTACGCGCGGCCGTCGCCGCGATACAAGTTTTAGACCGTCCTCGTCAAGCGTCAAGGCCATGCCCAGCGTCTGGAACGGATGCAGGATCGGGGCCATATCATGCCGAGAAACGGGGGTAATCGTCAGGTCGCCGCCCGTGACCGCCGCGGCCGCTAAGAAACTGCCGATTTCAATGTGATCCGGCGCGACATCGTGAACGGCGCCGTGCAAGCTATCCACGCCTTCTACGCGAAGAAAGTTGGTACCCAGTCCGGTAAGGCGCGCGCCCATTTTCATAAGCAGGCTTCCCAGATCCTGCACGTGTGGCTCGCAGGCCGCATTAAACAGGGTGGTCGCACCCGGCGCCAATACGGCGGCCATCAGTATGTTTTCGGTCGCCGTGACGCTGGCCTCATCAAGCAGAATATCGGCCCCGCGCAGGGTCTGCCGCCGGAAGGTGAAATGTTCGCCGCCGGTAATCTCGATCCCCAGCGCGCGCAGTCCCAAAAGGTGCGCATCCAGCCGCCGCCGTCCGATAACGTCCCCGCCGGGCGGATAGATCACAGCGCGGCCATGGCGCGCGGCCATGGGTCCGGCAAATAAAATGGAAGACCGCACCCTGTGGCAGAGTTCACGGCTGAGACGGCGCTTGCGAATGCCCCGGGCGCATAGACGAACGGTGCGTTCCTTCTGGTTCACGCTGACCCCCAGTTCGGCCAGGATGGCCAGCATGGTGGCAACATCCTCGATCCGGGGCACGTTACGCAATTCGAGCTCCTCATCGGTCAGCAGACAGGCCGCCAGCATGGGCAGGACAGCATTCTTGTTGCCCGCCGGCTGGAACGCGCCGCCGATCTTGCGCCGACCATTAATGATGAATCGTGCCATATGAGTGTCTTAACCATCAAGAACAGCCACGTTAATAAAATTCCAAATTCCAAGCTCCAAATTCCAGGGAAACGCAATCAATTAAAGCAAAATGAATAAAACGGATTGAAAAGTTGGTTTTATTTTGTCTTTGTTAGAATTTGAATATTCCTTGGAATTTGGATTTTGGAACTTGGAATTTTTAAAGTTGCGGGCCGCGCCCGCATTAGGCTTTAATTTTTGCGATCATCTCGCGGGCTATGCGGGCGATGTTTTCGGTGGTAAAGCCGTATTCCTTCGCCAGCACCTTGTAGGGCGCCGAGGCCCCGTAATGGTTGAGCCCGAACACGCGACCCTTGGTCCCCACGTATTTTTCCCAACCCATCGTCACGCCCGCCTCGATGGCCAGGCGACAGCGGCAATAGGACGGCAGAACGGCCTTCTTGACCTTGTCAGGCTGTTTCTCGAACAGCTCCCAGGACGGCATGCTCACCACCCTGACTTTATTCCCGTCCTTCGCTACCTCGCGGGCAGCGTCCAGTGCCAGCGGCACTTCGGAACCCGTGGCAATTAGAATGATCTGCGGCCAGCCAGGCGCGCTCTGCCAGAGCACATAGGCACCCTGCTCCAGTTTGTTCGCCTTCGGGAACTGCGTACGATCAAGGACGGGCAGAT